>NZ_FYBH01000277.1 GCF_900185595.1 Calothrix rhizosoleniae SC01 | reverse complement strand
ATTAACTGCTGCTTTATCTTTTATTACCTTGCCATTAGAATCTAATAACTGAGCTGACAATGGTACATAAATATCAGGAATCTGAAAATCCTCATCAAATACTTGCCACTGGGATAATCGCCAGCGATCGCTGGGATTGGGGGATATATACTCTTTGAGGTAATATTCAATACTGCCAAACTTTTGGGTAGCTCCTAATTCCAGAGCTGCTGTTCTATATATGGCAAGCTGCTCGACTAAATTCTGTGGCTCGTATACTAGGAGTAATTCAACACAAGCTTTAGTTCGCCACGCAACCCAGCCAGTAATCAGGGGAATTGTTTGTTTATCAACTCCCACTTGCTCCAAGTAAGTAAGTAAGTCGGCACAATAAAACCAAACTATGTGAAGAATAGTAAATAAGCCTAAAACCCTTGTTCCCCCTGCTCCCTGCTCCCTGCCCCCTGCCTTATCCAAACGATAATTTTTTACGCCAACCTACTTAGACAATTGCTGATTTAAGGCATGACCTAGTAGGGAGTCTGGGAAATATGTTAAAGCCTGTTCAACTAATTCTTGATCTAATTGAATTTCTCCCAACTGGTCAAATTGTTGCTTGATTTCTTGACCGGAAACCCCAGTACCAATATTTTCCCTTAACCAGTCATTCTGCTGCACCAAAGTATCAAAACTTTCCACATAAGCCAGAGGAAAAGCTACTCCTACCCACTCTTCTATATCCGGCTCCTTGTTGGCAACTTTGTGATACAGTTCCAGTCCCTTTTTCGTTAATCCGACAAAAGACAATCCAACTGTAACAGGGGTAAAAGCAGGATTTAACCAGCCGAGAGCCACTGCCAATTCTAAACTGGCTTTGGGGGTTTCTGCTCCCAATTCCACCACTGTCCCCAACTCTTTGGTTAAAGATTCTCTTACCTGCTTCAGTTTTTTCACTACTCCCACCCTCTGTCAAACCCCTTAATTATTATAGGCAGGGGAGCAGGGAGCAGGGAGCAGGGGAACTTCCACAAATAAATTTGGGGGCTTGTATCCTTTTCTTTTTCAGTCAAGAAGAGACACACCAGACACCAATATGGTGGGAGCTTGAACTACCCATCAATCGGTAGCCGTCAAATCGCAGATTTTGATGGGACACATCCCTCTCCCCGTCCCCGCTTCCCTGCGTCAGTCAAAACTAGTAAATTAGATACATGACAGCTTATCTTGGGATGCTCTCGTTTGTTGTCTTTTCCCTGTTTTCTCTCTTCCCAAAGTTCTCCACCCCTAACTATTAGCCGTGGGGAGTTGAGCTAATTTGTCTTCATATATTTCAATATTCATTTCGGGATCTTCACGATTAATGAGCGATCGCTTGACTTGTCCCAGGTAAAATGGAACAGAAAGTCCTGGCTCTGGATGAAGAACGGTACGAGCACGAATAGTTAAATTGGGTTCTTCTCTTGAGCTGGAACGACCCACAGAATATAAATTACTAGCTGCTTGGCGTAAAGTTGCTTCTAATTCTGATGAAGTAATTTGGTTAGGAACAGCAATTACAGTTTGTGTTGACCCATTATCATATATTAAAGAATACTTGATTGCACCGGGAATTACGGTACGAGTTAAAGGCGCGAGGGAAAGGGAAAACAATCCAAAAGTTAGTACTGCCATAAAACCTGTTGCTCCCACAAGCCGAAAGCGAAGCGCCCACTTCAGGATAAAAGCTAACACCGTCAGAGCCGCAATTACCAAGGTGGCAATTCCTGACCATTGGGTATACTGCAAAAAATTGGCGGGAGTGAACATAGAGTTAAATGACCTGGGTATTTTAGTTACAAATAAACTCATCTTACCTAAACTCTAGGCATTAGTTAACAGACGTATACTAGGAATACCCATCCAACAGAGCAACACAAATGCAATATATTTCAGCTATTTCTGAGTATTTGTGCCGCAATCTTAGGTACTAGACGATAGAGAATACGGAGAAGTTTGGCTTTGCCAACATAAATTTCATATTGATTGGTTTCCAATCCCCGGAAAGTTTCAATAGCAACTTGTCGAGGGGTAATTTTCTTATCACCCCGACCACTGGTCATTTGGGTATCCACCAGAGGGGGAATTACTTCAAATACTTTAACCATTGGCAGGGTGTCTTCCATCTGATAACGCAAAGTTTGAGAAAAGCTATGTACCGCGGCTTTGGTTGAGCAGTAAACTGGTGCACTAGCCTTTGGCGTTATAGCTAGTGCTGAGGAGATATTGATTACAGCTGCCGATTTAGTGGTTTTCAGCATGGGGAGACAAGCAGCAGTTAAGATCATTAAGGAGGTCAGATTAACCTGGATTTCCTCCGCAATATCCTGAGCTATGTGGGTGGTATCTGCCTGAGAAAAACTGAAATTTCGTTGGATACCAGCGTTGTTAACCAGGATGGAAAGCCCACCGAGTTGTTCTGCTGCTTCCCTCACCAACAATGGGATTTGACTGGCGATCGCTAAATCACTCTGAACAGTTTTGACATCGCCAAGTAAGGTTTTGGCTTGGGCGAGTTTCTGGGTATCACGACCGCAGATTGCAACTTGATTTCCGCGAGTGACAAATTCCCGTGCCAATTCCAATCCAATACCCCCATTTCCCCCGGTAATTAGAACCTTATGACCAGATAACTTCATCTGACCTCCTGATTTATTTAGCAGAAGATGCAATGTTCATTATGTCCTACCAGTGAGATCAAAGGAAGCAAATGTCCTAAACTAATTGGGTAGTGCCATAAGACTTTCGAACAGGGCATATTTCATGTTATCCATCCCTCCTCTGAAACATGCTCATCAAATTTTTTTGTGTTTCACAATACAATATTTATTTTTTTATGTAAAATATAATTTTAAAGATTGTCATAACTTTACAAAACTTTAAGTAAATATTGGTGAACCAAAATTTAAAATTGGAGTTTCAAGGTCGTGGCTGATAGCAAATTAGCGAAATATCACGATTCCCTTAACGCTTGTAGGGATTAGCCTAGTAAAAGTTTTCCAAAATAGCTGTAAATGATACTGTTAATAAATCACTTATATGCCCAATAAAATTACAAAAAAATTGTCTACTGAAGCTCCAAATTCCCCATTATCCCTGGCAATAGCCCCTGCACAAGTCCTGCGTGGTTCTGGTGTGTTACAGTCAGCAGTAACAGCGATCGCAAGTTTGGGTCATAGTCCCTTAATTGTCACTGGCGCTCGTACTTTGACGATTGGTGAAAGTCACCTAAAACCAATTTTGCAGCAGCAAGATTTAAGGGTGTGCTTGACAGATTATGGTGCAGATTGTTCAGAACCGAGTTTAAAATCTCTCCGCAAGCAAGCAAAGGAACATAAAGCCGATGTCATTATCGGTTTGGGTGGAGGAAAAGCATTAGATACAGCCAAGCTTTTGGCACATCAGTTAAATTTACCTGTGGTGACTATTCCCACATCCGCAGCTACCTGTGCAGCTTGGACAGCACTATCAAATGTATACTCCCCAGAAGGAGCCTTCCTTTACGATGTTAGCTTATCCCGTTGTCCCGACTTACTAATTCTTGACTATGAATTAATTAAAACAGCCCCCCAACATACACTAGTAGCAGGAATTGGTGATGCGATCGCCAAATGGTATGAAGCATCAGTTAGTAGTGGCAGTTCGGAACAAACCCTAATTGTGGCAGCAGTACAGCAAGCCAGGGTACTTCGAGATATTTTATTCCAAAAAGCAGCTATTGCCCTCAAAGAACCAGGAAGTGAACCTTGGTGTGAAGTGGTGGATGCCACAGTACTACTAGCTGGTGTGATTGGAGGACTAGGAGGAGCCCAGTGTCGCACCGTTGCTGCCCATGCAGTACATAATGGTTTAACCCATATTTGTGGTAAAGGCAGTATCCACGGCGAAAAAGTAGCTTACGGGATTTTGGTTCAGCTACGCCTAGAAGAAATGGTAGCCGGAAATCAACTCGCCGCATCTGCCCGCAATCAGTTATTACAATTCTATGCAGATATAGAACTACCAAAAACATTGGCTGATTTGGGATTAAGCAAAATCACGCTCCAAGATTTACAAACAGCAGCAGAAATAGCCTTAACTCCTAATTCTGATATCCATAGATTACCCTTTGCTGTGGCATTAGAACAGTTAATGGCGGCGATGGTGTCTACCACTGCACCGATAGAAACCAAAGACTCCATGCATCGGCTTTCTACTAGGGGAATAACTGAAGAGGTTACAGAATGAGTTTGGATTGGATAGAGCCAGCAGAACGCATACAAACACTACCTACCTATGTGTTTGCCCGTTTAGATGAACTGAAGGCAAAAGCACGGGCACAAGGACAAGATTTGATTGATTTGGGCATGGGTAATCCTGATGGTCCCACACCACAACCAGTGGTAGAAGCAGCCATCGCAGCTCTGCAAAATGCAGATAATCATGGTTATCCACCCTTTGCCGGAACCACAAACTTTCGCCGTGCAATTACAGATTGGTATCGTCGCCGCTATGAGGTATTACTGAATCCAGAAACGGAGGCTTTACCTCTACTGGGTTCTAAGGAAGGATTAGCTCATTTGGCAATGGCTTATGTTAATCCTGGTGATTTTGTGTTGGTTCCTTCCCCTGCTTATCCCGCCCATTTTCGTGGTCCCATGCTAGCAGGAGGAAAAGTTCATAACATAGTCCTTAAACCAGAAAATGACTGGCTGATTGACTTAAAAGATATTCCCGACACCATTGCCGAACAAGCAAAAATTCTCTATTTTAATTACCCTAGTAACCCCACTGGGGCTACTGCTCCCAGGGAATTTTTTCAGGACATTGTTGCCTTTGCCCGCAAATATGAAATTATCCTCGTCCATGACTTATGTTATGCCGAGTTGGCTTTTGATGGCTATCAACCCACCAGTTTATTAGAAATACCTGGTGCCAAGGACATAGGTGTGGAATTTCATACCTTGTCTAAAACTTATAATATGGCAGGCTGGCGTGTGGGATTTGTGGTCGGTAATTCCCAAATAATAAAGGGTTTAGGGACTCTGAAAACCAATTTAGATTATGGTTTGTTTTCCGTATTGCAAGTTGCAGGGGAAGCAGCTTTACAACTGCCGGATAAGTATTTACACCAAGTCCAAGAGCTCTACCGTACTCGCCGGGATTTCCTCATTCAAGGATTAGCACAATTAGGTTGGGATGTACCCAAAACAAGAGCCACCATGTATTTGTGGGTAAAATGCCCTCCTGGCATGAGTTCTACAGAATTTGTTCTAGATGTTTTGCAGAAAACTGGTGTAGTATTTACCCCTGGAAATGCTTTTGGAGATGGAGGAGAGGGGTATGTGAGGATCAGCTTAATTAAGGATCGCGATCGCCTTCAAGAAGTGATACAACGATTTAAACAAGCTGGTATTTGCTATAAATCAGAAGTTGGAGTTTATTAGATTACCTGGAAAATCAGGAGTGGGTAGTCACCATTTAGTCAGAGGTATTTTCATGTTTGTGGGAAACTGGCTGGAAAATCAGGAGCAAGGGTAAATCAGTCAGAGATATTTCCATAACCTATTCTTAACCTAAGATAGTATACATCTAGGGTTAGAGATCGCAGACACTTTTTCAGCGACAACTTTATACCTGTGTTTGTATAAATTAATTTATCCTCATGCCCACTCCCTCTACTATTAGTAAAAACTCTATTATTGCTGGCTTTCATGCTTTATCGGAGCCATTAAGGATTAAAGTATTAGAATTATTACAAGATAGAGAACTTTGTGTATGTGAATTGTGTGACATTCTCAAAGTCAGCCAATCAAAACTTTCTTTTCATCTAAAAACACTCAAAGAAGCCCATTTAGTCTGCTTTCGCCAAGAAGGACGGTGGATTTACTATAGTCTAAATCCCTCTCAATTTAATCTACTAAAACAGTACCTAGAAAGATATAATAACTTGAATCAGATTTTACCAGCTTCTCCTTGTGATGATGACTAGGAGACTTCTACATCAAAAAATAACGGCGTTGCTGTTAGCGCAGCTTGGCGGAACGCCATATACTGGGATGATTGAGGCTGACGCGGAGACACAGAGACACGGAGATACGGAGACGCAGGAATTATGGTTTATCCTCTCTGACAAAATCATCCCGCAATTATGCAATGCCAAAATCACAAAAATAGGGAGTAGGGAGTAGAGAGTAGGAAGTAGGGGAAGAGGAAAAATACCCTACTCCAGGATGGTTTGAAACCCCCGGATTTATCCGTGGAAAGTTAAGAAAATTTGGGTGGAGAGGCGCAAGCCCGACAGAAAAAACGTCAACATTAAATCCCCTACTTTTAAGTATGGGGCATCCCAACTCCCACGCCCCTACTCCCTACTCCCTCGTTAAAAATCCTTTTCTCAGGTATATTTTTAGCATTCTCAGCAGTAAATAATTGGGAATATGAGGACAGTTTGTGAACTACTCACCAATTATCCTTCTTCCTTCTGACTACTTCCTTCGTTTAAGACTGCAACCTATGAGCCTTAAACTTTTAACTTGACATATCAAATTTTATTGATTTAATCTAAAAGATGCTCTGATATAGGAATTTATACGATAAATAAACAATTTAACAACATGGAGCTAAGTTTCAAGACTTTACCTAAATCATTCATTTATTCTTGGCGAGAGGTATTAGCAGAGGCAATTGGCACTTTTATTTTAGTATTTGCAGGCACTGGTGCTGTCATGGCGAATCAATTGAGTGATGGTGCAGTTACCCATCTGGGCATTAGTTTTGTCTTTGGTGCTGTTGTTGCTGCCTTAATTTACAGCCTTGGGCATATTAGTGGTGCCCATTTTAATCCTGCTGTCACTTTAGCATTTTGGACTACTGGATTTTTCTCCAAACGCCTCGTTCTACCCTATATTATGGGTCAATCTTTAGGAGCGATCGCAGCATCATTTTTACTGCTAATTAGTTTAGGAAAAGTTGCCAATTTGGGAGCGACTTTACCACTCAATGACAATTGGTTGCAGTCTTTTATTTTAGAACTTGTGTTGACATTTATTTTAATGTTTGTAATTTTGGGTTCTGGATTAGATCGTCGGGCTCCTATTGGTTTTGCCGGATTAGCAATTGGTTTAACAGTCGGTTTAGAGGCTGCTTTTATGGGACCAATTACCGGTGCAAGTATGAATCCAGCCCGTTCTTTGGGGCCAGCATTTGTTGGGGGAATTTGGCAACACCATTGGCTGTATTGGGTAGCACCTATTTTGGGGGCACAATTAGCAGTTATTGTATATCGGCAACTTTCTGATAATTTTCAAGATATTAATTAAGTCAGTCTCTTATGTAGGTACAGCATTCTCATAGAGTAGGTTTGCTCATAACCAAGAATGTATAGCCCTGTGGTCATTAAAGAAAAGCGTAGCTTGACGCGAAGGGTCATAAACACCTCTTCCCAACTAACAACTATCAACTCCCAACTAACAACTCCCAACTAACAACTAACAACTAACAACTAACAACTAACAACTCCCCATTTTTTACCTAGGAATAAATATGAAAAAAGTAATGTTTGTTTGTAAGAAAAATTCCCGTCGTTCCCAAATGGCAGAGGGTTTTGCTCGGACATTGGGAGCAGAAAAAATATCTGTGACTAGTTCTGGACTGGAAGCAAGTCATGTAGATCCCTTGACATTGCAAGTGATGGCAGATATTGGCATTGATATTAGCAATCAGAATTCCAAGGCTTTAGGGGATTTTAACCCCCAAGATTACGATGTTGTGATTTCTTTATGTGGTTGTGGTGTGAATTTGCCTAGTGAATGGTTAACCAGAGAAGTATTTGCAGATTGGCAATTAGAAGATCCTGAGGGAGAATCTATAGACACCTTTTATAAAGTCAGGGATCTAGTTAAAGAAAGGGTAGAGAAATTGATTGCATCACTCAATTAATAAGGCAGGAGCCAGAAAGCAACTTTGCTGGAGGTAAGAAGATTTGGCTATAGACGAGCATTAATTCGTGTTCCTTGTGGAGCAGGAGGATATTTGCAGATTATCACATATCTTGCTCCTTCTCAATAAGAGTAAGGTGGGCATTGCCCACCCTACAGAATAATAAGGGTTACAGGCGATAATTTTCGCAATAATTATGTGGTGCAAGATGTGAGTTATGTAACTTTTTGTTTTGCACTTCATTTACCTGCAAAGTGCTGTAGTTTATTTAGTTTTCTCCGCATTAACGGAGATGGGGACGAAGTTGCCGTGGAAGAAGTAGGCGTGCTGACAACTGACACCAATTTCATTATCTACTACGAAGCGATCGCATCCTAATATTATTAGTGATGCTGAAAATATAGTGATCGCATCAGTACTTAGAACATTTTTGGTTATTGTAACGGTTTTCCACGGTTAAATATTTACCATTTTGCAATAATTCTTTGATCTACTTAATCTAATCAACTTTTTTGTAACGAAATTGTTACTTAAAATCGAAAAAATCAGATAAATTGTAGCCAAATATACGGTTTTAGAAACGAAAAATTAAGGTTTTTTGGGTTGACTTTTTATACAAGTTCGTGGCAAGATAATCAGTTGTATGGTGGGTATATTTTGACTCAAAAAGCATTATCACAAAAAGACGCAAAACCATGAAATATGAGTTTGCGTCTTTGAGGATAATATTAATCTATGATCCAAAATCCAAACTAGGTTGTCAACAATTCTGCGGGTAAACGCTTAAAGGCAAGACGCTCATTCTCCACATCCACATAAATAGTGTCACCATCGCTAAACTCGCCTCGTAAGATAGCTTTAGCAATTTGTGTTTCCAACTCCCGTTGAATGGCTCGTTTGAGAGGACGGGCACCAAATACGGGGTCAAAACCAACATCGGCGATGAAATCAAGGGATGGATCAGCAAGCTTAAGAGACATTTTGCGATCGCTCAATCTTTGCCGCAGCTTCTCAACTTGCAACAGCACAATTTGCCGTAGTTGCTGTTTGAGCAGAACATGGAAGATAATTAGTTCATCAACCCGGTTGAGGAATTCAGGACGAAAAGTAGTCCGCATGGCTTCCATAACTCGATTACGCATTTCATCGTAGAGGGAGTCATCCCCAGCGACATCGAGAATATACTGAGAACCAATATTACTGGTCATAATAATAATAGTGTTCTTAAAATCCACCGTATGACCTTGGGCATCAGTAACGCGACCATCATCTAAAATTTGCAGAAAGATATTAAATACATCTGGGTGTGCTTTTTCGATTTCATCGAAGAGAATCACAGCATAAGGACGACGGCGAATAGCTTCGGTTAATTGTCCCCCTTCCTCGTAACCCACATATCCTGGAGGGGCACCAATTAATCGAGAAACGGTGTGCTTCTCCATATACTCGGACATATCAATCCGTACCATTGCTTCTTCGGTATCAAACATATATGTCGCTAGGGCCTTAGCTAATTCCGTTTTACCCACCCCTGTAGGGCCGAGGAAGACAAAACTGGCAATGGGACGATTGGGATCTGCTAAACCGGCGCGGGAACGTTGAATGGCATCAGCCACGGCGGTGACGGCTTCTTCTTGTCCAATAACCCGGTGATGTAATTCATCTTCTAGGTGCAGTAACTTTTCCTTCTCCGATTCCACCAACTTACTAATGGGGATCCCCGTCCACTTGGAAATAATTTCTGCAATATCTGCTTCGGTGACTTCCTCCCTCAACAAAGAAGTACCACTTCCTTGAGCCTGGGCTAATTCCCCTTCTACGGTTTCCAATTGCCGATGTAAGTCCGTTAACTTACCATATTTCAACTCAGCAGCGCGATTGAGGTCATAATTGCGTTCCGATTGCTGAACTTCCAAATTTACCCGATCAATTTCCTCTTTCACCGACTGAATTTTGGTAATTACACCCTTTTCCGATTCCCATTGAGTATTGAGTGCTCTTTGTTCTTCTTTCAGGTCAGCTAGTTCTTTTTCTAACCTTTCTAAACGTTCCTTAGAAGCAGCATCACTTTCTTTTTGCAGAGATAACTTTTCCATTTCCAACTGCAAAATTTTCCGGTCGATTTCGTCTAATTCTTCAGGCTTGGAGGTAATTTCCATTTTCAGCCTTGCCGCAGCTTCATCCACCAAATCAATGGCTTTATCTGGCAAGAAGCGATCGCTAATATACCGGCTAGATAATGTTGCGGCTGCTACCAGGGAACTATCGGAAATTTTCACCCCATGATGGACTTCATACCGTTCCTTCAAACCCCGCAAAATGGAAATGGTATCTTCCACAGTTGGTTGATCCACATAAACCTGCTGGAAGCGTCTTTCTAATGCCGCATCCTTTTCTATATATTTACGGTATTCATCCAAAGTCGTCGCCCCAATACAGCGCAATTCACCCCGCGCCAGCATTGGTTTGAGTAAATTTCCGGCATCCATTGACCCTTGGGTTGCTCCTGCACCAACAACGGTATGGATCTCATCAATAAATAGGACAATATTCCCCTCAGATTCTGTAACTTCCTTTAATACCGCCTTTAACCGTTCCTCAAATTCACCCCGAAATTTTGCCCCTGCAATCAAAGCACCCATATCCAAAGCAATTAACTTGCGGTCTTTGAGAGATTGGGGGACATCACCAGCTATGACACGCTGAGCTAAACCTTCAGCGATCGCAGTTTTACCTACCCCTGGTTCCCCAATGAGGACGGGATTATTCTTGGTACGACGAGAGAGAATTTGGATGGTGCGGCGAATCTCATCATCCCTGCCAATGACCGGATCAAGTTTACCTTGGCGAGCTGCTTCTGTGAGATCCCGCCCATATTTTTCCAGTGATTGGTATTTGCCTTCGGGATTTTGGTCTGTCACTGTTTGATTTCCACGAATCTGTTTAATAATATTTTTCAGCTTGGTTTCATCTAAGCTAAATTCTTGCAATAAAGCTTTGCCAAAACGGTCATCTTTAGCATAACCAAGTAATAAATGTTCAATGGAGATATATTCGTCTTTAAATTCCTGATGGGATGCTTCAGCCCGATCCAATAGTTTATCTAAACTACGTCCTAAATATACGGAACTAATCCCACCAGATACTTTTGGCTGCTGTCGCAGAAACTGTTCCGTGCGATCACGCAGCTGCTGTAGATTCACATCTGCTTTAGTAAAAATTGCACTAGCTAGAGCTTCCTGTTCCAGCAATGCTTTCATCAAGTGTTCGCTTTCTATTTGCTGTTGTTGATATTCTTTAGCGATATCGGGAGTATGGGCGATCGCTTCCCAGGCTTTTTCTGTAAATTGGTTAGGATTAGTGGGTTGCATAATCTTTTTGAGGAACGAGCAGCAAAGGTAGATGACCTGAAATTAAAGGTTCAGGTAATTAAAAGCAAAATATATTTGTTCTTAACAGTAATTGTAAAAATAGACGTGTTATTACTTGGATCGGTCTTTACGTCTTCTGATAGCAGTATTACCGTCCGTTTTCACAAAAACAATCCCAACTATCAATCTTTACTATCAATCTTGGGTTGGACTTACGCAGTTTGAATGAAAATCTGCACAATGAAATTTATTGCGTACCTCTTTCCTTCTTGATCAAAATACTGTAAATATAAATAATGCAGGGGATACGGCAAAACACAAGAAATATCTTTAACTGTTTTTCTGCATCCTCTGCTGAGTCTCTGCTACAACCGAACGCCACTGATTATCTTTTACGTTAAACGAAAAAAGGAGAGCCTCCTGGGCTGCTCTCCAGATCATCAGGGTGCATCTCTTTAACACATTATAGCAGCATAGGGGTGAGGGGTGTAACCCATTTAACAGTTTATTTTTGTAAAGATTTGATAAAGATATTTGGAAGGCCATATTATCTAGATGGTGATGTTATTTATCCAGCTACTATCAGAAAAATACCGTAATGCGGCTCGATATAAATCGAGCATAGAAAAATCAAGTTTTTATAAAAATTTATGAAAATATTGATACATATGTAGGGGCGCAAACATTGCGCCCAAGTTCATGATTTATATCACTAATCACTAATAGAGTGAAATCGTATTACCAGGTAAGCTAAGTGTATCTGTTGATTGCCAACAACTAATCATACTGAACTTGATGATTAAGCAATACCCAAAACCTTACGTAACACAGCTTGATCTTCCACCTTAGCTTTTAAGCGACCATTTTCGATATCTCGAATCCAACTTTGACTTTTCCCAGCCAATTTTGCCAACTCTCTCTGGGAAATATTCAGGTTTTTCCGGGCTTGGGAAATCTGTTCTCCTAACAAACCTCCAGTGGTTTTAGCATTTTTCCGATACCTAGTATCTCGTGATTTCTTATCACCTTTAGTCATTTGCTGTTCCCATTCTTGAGGCAATTCAAAAGATAAAATCCGCGCATTCATTAATTGATTCCACTTTCCACGAGGTCCTCTATCTGTCAAGCGATTACTAGCACCAGCATCATTGATCCAAAATTCTAATGCTTCATCTGGATCTTCGGGAATATCCATTAATTTAGCCCATAATGGTTGAATATCTGGTGGATAAGTTACTGGGTCAAATATCGCCTTAATCCCATAATGGTTGAGAACTTCTAAATCCTTCTCAAAGGTACGTAGTAAACGTTTGCGTTCTTGTCTATGGGTAGCAGCCGTAGCAACCTTTTCTTCACCATAGGCAACACGCATGAGGGTGGGAACTATAATTCGTTGTTCTTTGCCCATTTTAGCTTTAAACAGCAACCATAACATCAATCTGGCTGTTCCTTCGTGTTGCTGCCAAATGCTCATAATGTTAGTTAGCAAAGTTCTAGGCAGATTACCATATTGATAAAATGCTTTTCTGTCTTTACATCCTTGTCTATTCAGGAAATATTTTGCCCAAATACCAGCCCGAATTTTAAAAGTGATACCTACTAAATATTGACAACCATTTTGGTCTTCTTGAAAGTAGTGTTGCACTCCCTGCAAATGCCATAATGGAGTTTGTGCAAAGGAAAATTTCTGAATTCGACCTTGTTGAAACCACTGGACAGAAACCAATAAGGAACAAGCTTGTTGCACGAGATTTTTAATTAGGTTTAACTTCACATTTTTATTGAGGTCTTTACGTTTTTCCAATCCCAAATATTTTTCTATTTGGTGTTCATCTATGGTAAAGACCTGTTCCCAGGGTTTATCTAGGGTTGTAGTGTGAGCAGCTAAGATTAAATGCAGACAAGCTGCTCTAATATCGAAGTTTTCAATTACTCCTAAATCTGTTGTGCAATTCCCTGAATCATTAATATGAAAAGCTATCTCTCCTCGACCTTGATTAACTTGTCTACGGTAACAAATTCTCCCCTCTTCATCTGTTTCCCAAGGCAAGGAAGCTCTTTGTGCCAGAACATTACAAGCTTCCCACATGACTATTGATGATGCAAAAGGGTTACTTTTACCATTGGCAAATAAATCTGGGCTGGTAGCTTCCCTTGGTTCAACTTTACATCGTCCTCTTTTTGCCTGTAAAGGAATAGGGGAATCATTGGGACATACAGTAACACACTGTGGTTCGGGATAATAACCTTCACAGTTGTTACAAAGTGAAGGATCTATCCAATATTTATCATTTTCTCTTTTAATTGCACCCGTGGGACATTGGGGGCGACAATTATCACATCCAAGACAACTTTTATTAGGAATTGTATAAGACATAAGGCTATTGCCACTTTCCTCATGGAGATTTTTGGCTCTAGTCTTCCTCGGATGTGTCCTGATTTTCTCAATCCTCTTCCTCCACTCCTCATTTGCAAATTGTAATTAGACAAATTATGTTATTGACTATCACAATTACTAACACCAATATTCGGACTCCGCATCCAACCGGAAGAGACTCAAGAATTTTATATTGAGTCTAAATTTCAATATTTCTTCTCTATACATTTCATATAGTCGATTGGAAATTTGTTCGCGATGAGCCAACAAATCCTTTTATAGCTCACATTTACCAGATTATTCAATAATATTTGTTTTTTTACCAAAATTCTTTAGTGTTATTGTTAGTGAATAACATACATAAATCTAAAAAAGTTAATTAAATGAGTTTGTTAAACATAATAATAATTCGATGTCAGCAATAGAATACAATCACCAAAATATCGTCACCATTAAATAGATTAATCTGTTGTAATATTCATAACTGCATTTTTTAAAATATAGATACCAAGTTTTTTATTACAAGTACAAATAAAAATGATATTGAATATACGATCATTGCACATGATAAATACTTGTATGATTTTATATATCTATGTCGGTATCATTTGAAATTAATGCAATAATATGTCATTTCAATCATCTGAATGGTGAAAATGTGAGTAGTATATAGAAGTTATCAATTATTAATAAAAATCTAGATTTATCTCATTTAAATTGAGACCTCTCACCTTGGAGGAATTACAATAAAAGGGTACTCCCCTTACAGAATATGGGAGACAAAGGAGAGAAGGAAGGAGGGAAAGAGAGAAAGAAATAACATCTTCTCTCACTCCCTCACTCCCCCATTCTCTTACTCTCCACACTCCCAACCCTGCAATACTTATGAGTAAGGGATAGATTCAGATAGGACTGCCATAAATTTGATTCTTATTGAGATTTCCATATATTTATATGCTATGAGTAATCATATAGAACTAATTTTTTTGCTAAATAATGCTAAAAATTAGCAATAATCTTGTTCCCTAAAAATATTGCATAACACATATAAATTTAGATTTGCAGAATACAAATTAAATATTGATAAAATTATATTTTCTTACATCATTAACCTTTAATTTAGATTATCTTAATATGAGCGTAACAACGCACACAAACTTGTAGAGTATATTGCAGAAGGTAGATTCATGGCAGTACTAACAGGATTAACATTTGGTGGCAGTAATTGGACTCCAAAATTTGCTCAGTCAATTGATGAAGAAAAATGCATTGGTTGTGGCAGATGTTTTAAAGTGTGTGGGCATAATGTGCTGGAATTAAGAGCAATGAATGAAGAGGGTGAATTTGTGGATGATGATGAAGATGATGAAATCGAAAAGAAAGTCATGATAGTTGCTCATCCTGAAAACTGCATTGGTTGTGAAGCTTGTGCGAGAATCTGCTCTAAGAAGTGCTATACCCATGAAACTTTGAATAATTAGCACATTAATTTTGTGTGTGTAATTATTGTTTTTGGATTCAGTCTTGGATAAGTAAAGAATCTGCCTCTATATAAGTTTGTTGGCGAGGATGATGAGATTTGTTGGGACAATATAGGGGATACAAATTTACTGCGAACTGGTAAATTGTTCGCAGTAAACTAATGGGGAAATTGCTAATTGTAACTGATTAACTATTTATAGTTAACGGCTAAGATTCCCTAACTAACATTCAAGATGAACGAGCAAGTTTCTAGAGCAATAGATTTACTTTATGTATAAGGACTTTTAGCCTTTCAGGTTGAAAGAGAATATTGATAATTGCGGGGTTAGAGATATTAAAATATCTTTAAACCCCCTAATTTTTTTAAGAACAAGATAGACAATAAAAGAGTGAATCTAGGAAGTACTGTTGTTGGATGATAAAAACAAGATAGTGAGGTAATTTATCATCATCACTAGCAAGACTAAGAAACTCCTAACAATATGGAGTAGACAAACAAAAATCAACTGTACTGTTCAAGGGAAATAATTGGTAATGAATAATTGGTTTTTATACCTATTAACTATTACCTATTTATCAAGACGGCAGATGATATTTAATTGTCGATCAATTACTGACTACTGATGAAACGTTAGCTCCAGTAGTGAGAATCCAGCTCCAAAGAAAACACCTCAGAGAATTAAAATATTTAACACAGGTAATTTATGGCACAAATTCCTGTTTCACTCTTAACCTTAGTTGCTGGAATCGCTGTTACAGCTTTCAGCGTTTGGATGGGTCAGCACCACAATCTACTACCCCTACAAGCTTCGGCACAAGCTCCCTTGGTTGATGGTTTTTTTAACGTTATGTTTTCCATCGCCATTGTCTTGTTTTTGGTAGTAGAAGGAACTATCCTCATTTTTCTCGTTAAGTATCGTCGTCGTCCTGGGGATGATACAGATGGAGTCCCTGTTGAAGGTAGCTTTGCTTTAGAGGTTTTTTGGACAGCCATCCCCACAATCATTGTGATTGCTTTGGGTATCTATAGCGTTGATGTCTATGGACGTATGGGTGGTTTGGATTCAGGAAATCATCAACAAGTTGCCCAAATACCGGGAACTGCTATTGCTGCGACTTTGAGCGATGGTTCTGGAAATGAATCAATTACTAAGGCTCCGGAAATCGGTATTGGTGCATCTCCCACAGAACAAGCTCAAGCAGCTGATTTAGAGGTAAATGTTACCGGGATGCAGTTTGCTTGGTTGTTCAATTATCCCCAGAGTGGGGTAAATGGTGGGGAATTACATGTTCCCGTGGGTGCGGATGTGCAACTGAATATTGCGGCGACGGATGTGATTCATTCTTTATGGGTTCCCCAATTCCGGATTAAGCAAGATGCTATTCCCGGTATGACTACTAGATTGCGGTTTGTGGCTACGAAACCGGGGACATATCCCATTGTTTGTACAGAATTGTGTGGTGGTTATCATGGCTCTATGCGATCGCAGGTAGTGGTAGAATCTGCCGATGAGTTTGCTAATTGGCTCAAAGAAAGTCAAATTGCTCAAACTAATGAAACTTCCACAGCTGTAGCGATGAATCCCACTGATTTATCTAACTCCGAGTTTCTCTCTCCCTACACCGAGAACATGGGAGTAAATGCAGCAACTCTCGCCCAAATTCAAGAATAGGGATAGTTGAACCCTAACTATCAAGGGACATTGTTTATGACTGTAGATATTCCCCATAATTACCCTTTTGAGGATGATGGCACTTCTTTGAATATACCCCCAACTTCTCATCCTCCAGCCTGGAAGTGGTACCACTACTTCACCTTTAATACGGATCACAAAGTCATTGGTATTCAGTACCTAGTCACGGCATTTATCTTCTATTTGATTGGTGGACTAATGGCTGTGGCGATGCGGGTAGAGTTAGCAACACCAGCGGCGGATTTAGTCGATCCCAACTTCTACAATGCTTTAATGACTAATCACGGGACAATCATGATTTTTCTATGGATTGTTCCCAGTGCCATTGGTGGATTTGGTAACTATCTAGTACCGTTAATGATTGGTGCTAGGGATATGGCATTCCCCAAACTAAATGCGATCGCATTTTGGTTGAATCCCCCCGCAGGTGCCCTAGTATTAGGTAGTTTTATCTTTGGTGGCTCCCAATCTGGATGGACTGCTTATCCACCTTTGAGCTTAGTTACTGCTCCCATGGCTCAAACCATGTGGATACTCGCCATTGTTTTGGTGGGTACATCTTCCATTTTAGGTTCCCTCAACTTTGTAGTTACCATTTGGAAGATGAAGATTCCCAGTATGAAGTGGGATCAACTACCCCTATTTTGCTGGGCGATTTTAGCTACTTCCGTATTAGCACTACTTTCCACCCCTGTACTCGCCGCAGGTTTAGTACTATTGTTGTTTGACCTCAACTTTGGTACTTCTTTCTTTAAGCCAGATGCTGGCGGTAACGTCATTATCTATCAACACCTATTCTGGTTTTACTCCCACCCGGCAGTGTATCTAATGATTCTGCCCATCTTCGGTATTATGTCCGAAGTAGTACCCATCCATGCTCGTAAACCCATTTTCGGATATAAAGCGATCGCTTATTCCAGTTTGGCAATTTGCGTAGTTGGTTTGTTTGTATGGGTACACCATATGTTTACCAGTGGTACCCCCGGCTGGATGCGGATGTTCTTCACCATCTCCACCCTAATAGTTGCTGTTCCTACTGGTGTGAAGATTTTTGGTTGGGTAGCGACACTATGGGGCGGTAAAATTCGCTTTACCACCGCCATGCTATTTGCCTTGGGTTTATTATCCATGTTTGTCATGGGTGGTTTAAGTGGTGTGACTATGGGTACTGCTCCCTTTGATATCCATGTCCACGACACATACTATGTGGTGGCACACTTCCACTTCGTCCTGTTTGGTGGTTCTGTATTTGGGATTTATTCCGGTATTTACCATTGGTTCCCGAAAATGACAGGGCGGATGATGAATGAAGCCTGGGGTCGAGTCCACTTTGCTCTGACATTCATTGGTACAGTCCTTACCTTCCTACCCATGCATGAATTGGGTTTGCAAGGAATGCCCAGACGGGTGGCGATGTATGACCCTCAATTTGCTGGTTTGAATGAGATTTGTACCATTGGTTCCTATATCTTAGGCATCTCAGTCATTCCCTTTGCCATCAACGTCATTTGGAGTTGGATGGCTGGAGCAAAAGCAGGAGACAATCCTTGGCAGGCTTTATCTTTGGAATGGACAACCAGTTCTCCACCCATGGTAGAAAACTGGGAAGTATTACCCGTTGTGACCCATGGTCCTTACGACTACGGAATGAATGGTAACAATGAGGAAACTTCTGCTTCTGTGGTAACTGAAGGCTAGTGGAGGAGGGAAAGAGGGAAGGAGTGAAGGAGGAAAGGAGTAAAAGATAAAAAATCTTAACTCCCAACCATCAACTCTCAACCCTCACCCCTCAACCACTTCCTAATAAATCACCTCATAGCGTAAATAAATATGGCGATCGCAACTAGCACAACCCCAGGTCATGATCAAGCCCATCCCGACTTACGAGTAGTGGGATTGTTGACCTTTCTAGTCTCTGAGTCTTTGATGTTTGGTGGTTTTTTTGCCACCTATCTATACTTTCGCGGCATTAACACTGCTTGGCCTCCAGAAGGCACAGAGGTAGAGTTATTATTGCCCACCATTAACACCATTATCCTGGTTTCCAGTAGCTTTGTGATTCACTGGGGTGACAAGGCAATTAAAAATAATGATGTCTCCGGGATGCGGAAATGGTACATAATCACGGCGATTATGGGGGCAATTTTCCTCTTGGGTCAGGTTTATGAATACATGAGTTTAGGGTATGGTCTGACTACCAACGTTTTTGCCAATTGTTTCTATTTAATGACCGGATTCCACGGTTTACACGTATTTGTGGGACTACTTCTGATTTTAGGTGTATTGTGGCGTTCTCGTCGTCCTGGGCACTATTCTGCTAGCAAACACACTGGTATTGCTATGGCAGAAATTTACTGGCATTTTGTCGATATTATTTGGATTATTCTCTTCACTTTGCTCTACATTCTTTCCCTATTTTAGAAATTTAGGGTGGGCATTGCCCACCCTACAAATATTGTGGCGTAAGATGTGGATAAAGGATTTTTTATGGTAACTGATACACAAAAATTCTCTTGGTTTCAGGCAAGTAATCGCGTAAAAAAATTACTTGTATTAGCTGCGGAGAATTACAGTAATACTTCAGCAGCAGATAAGTATATCAACCAAGCTTTATCTGAATCGAAAAACCAGTCAGAATACTTAGAAATTTTAGTATCAGCTTATAGATATTTTTATTATAAAAATAATTATTCTATGGCATTGCAAGCAGCGAATCAATTAATGGATAAAATTAAAGAAGCTGAACAATTAACTGATAACTGGGAACAACAAAAATCCATTCTGTTAAATCGTCAAGAATCGGCTAACCTGAGACTATATATAAATGCCTATGCTGCTTCTGGATTAATTCTCGCAAAATTAGGAGAGCTGGAACAAGCTCAAACTATATGCACTCGCATTCAGGAAATTGACAGTCATAATGAATTTACAGGAGCCAAAATATTACTAGGTATTCTGACACAGCCCCAAGACGATGATGATGAATAATGGAAGATTAGGATAATTAATTGCCCCACAAAGTATCCAGAGTACTTTTACCTATTCAAGCTTCCCTATCTTATTTACACATTATAATGCAATGCTTATGAAAACAAGAGATTGGGTGGTAAATGGTGATGGTAATTATGAATTATGTAAATCAGTAAGACCTTGGGATTTACTAAAAGATAATTACCGTCTTTATCGCTTTCTTACGGAGGTAGAAGATGCTCTTCATGGTGTAGAAGAGGAACATAGCCAATTACCAACAATCAGAAAATTGGTGAGGAAACTGGTACTAAATTCCTATTGGGTCAAAAGTCAAAGATTTGACCCAAATCCTGATAATGGGATTGCAGTTTCAGTACTTTATGAGGAGTTAGGATTTCCTTTTACCGTACAAACAGTTAAATTTTACCCAGGAGCTGTTTCTACTGTACATACCCATGGTACTTGGGGAGTAGTAGCAATATTAAAGGGACAGGAAAAAAATACCTTTTGGCAGCGAATTCCTACTGCTGATGGTGAAATTAATGTACAACGCACTGGTGAATTGATTCTATTCCCTGGGGATATTATTAGTTTTACGCCAGATGCGATCCATAGTATTGAAGCATTAGGAGATGAGCCGACTATTACTTTCAATATTTATGGTGAAACTAAAATGCAAGAAAGGTTTGAGTTTGATCGGGATACCCATACCATGAAAAATTTTTAAATGGGGAGCACGGATTATACTGATTATTTTCGCCAAAATTTAGTAGGGAATTGATAATTAAGGAAGGAAAATAGGGAAAATGGCAAGAATAATTTTCTATGAAAAACCAGGGTGTCGCAATAATACTAAACAGAAAACTTTATTGACAGCCTCTGGTCATGAAGTTGTATCGTTTAATCTATTAACTGAACCGTGGACAATTGAACGTTTACGCTCATTTTTTGGCGATCGCCCTGTGGCAGAATGGTTTAATAAAGCTGCACCTAAGGTTAAGTCTGGAGAAGTAATACCGGAAAAATTGGATGCTGCTACAGCTTTAACACTAATGCTACAAGATCCATTGTTAATCCGTCGTCCCTTAATGGAAATTGACAATCGCCGTGAGGTTGGTTTTGAAGTGGATAAAATTGATGCATGGATTGGCTTAAAACCTGCGGATGCATCTCTTCAGGAAATTAGTAATAATCTCAAAAATCAAGATTTGCAAGGCTGTCCCAATAATCACCAACATCATCACGAGCAGGGTGCTTGCAAACATTAGTAATTTTAGTAACTAATTTCTCCAAATTCTGTTGTAATCTCCTGCGTAAATCTGAGAAACTATAGCGCTACGCGCAAGT
>NZ_FYBH01000229.1 GCF_900185595.1 Calothrix rhizosoleniae SC01 | reverse complement strand
AAGGGAATGAGGTTTAAAATGCAGCACGCAATTATTACCGGTGGTTCTAGTGGTATAGGTAAAGCAACAGCAATGATGTTGGCAAAACAAGGAGCAAACATATCCATAATTGCTCGCCATCAAAACAAACTAGAAACAGCCAAAGCTGAAATTGAAGCAGTAAGAGCAGATCCAGAACAACGCATTATTTGTATTTGTGCAGATGTATCACAGCAAGCTCAACTTGAGCAAGCAATTACCAAAACCATTGAAGAATTAGGCACACCTAACTTACTAATTACCTCTGCAGGAATTGCCCACCCTGGTTATTTTCATGAACTCCCTGTGCAAATATTTGCAGAAACAATGGCAATCAATTATTTTGGTACTCTCTATGCAATCAAGTCAGTTTTACCATCGATGCGGCAAAAGCAGCAGGGACATATTGTAATCATATCTTCCGGCGCTGGGCTCATTGGTATTTATGGCTATACTCCTTACAGTCCATCTAAATTCGCTTTACGTGGGCTAGCTGAATCCTTGCGAGGAGAGCTAAAATGCTGGGGAATTTCTGTTTCAATTGTCTACCCTCCTGATACCGATACTCCACAGTTTGCAACGGAAAACTTGACCAAACCCCAGGAAACCAAGTTAATCACAGCTACAGCTAAAACTTGGAGTGCTAAAAGTGTGGCAAAAGTGATTTTACGCGGTATTGAAAGGAAAGATTTTGTAATTACACCAGGACTAGAAATGAAATTGTTACAAGTTTGGCATAGTTTGCTAAGTCCAATACTTAATTGGTATTTTGACAAAATTGTCAACAAAGTGCACAGCTATAGCAATGAACAATTAACAAGTAATAATGAATAATCAGAGTTTACCATCGACTCTACCGATTTCCTTCAGTGTCCTCATTCCTTACTTCAATGAAGAAGATTTCTTACCGCAGACACTCCGCTGTTGGCTAGAGCAAACGCGCCTACCCGACGAACTTATCTTGGTGGACAATGCCTCAACGGATGCTACCACTGAGCAGTGTAAAACCTTATTAGAATCATATCCAGCGCTTCCTGTAACCTTTCTCCAAGAACACCGTCCCGGAAAAGTTCATGCCCTAGAAACTGGTCTTAAATATGTCCGAGGAACTTTCGTCATCTTTGCCGATGGTGACACCTACTATCCGCCCCATTACCTTGCCCTGTGCGAGGAACTAATAGAAAAGCGACCGAAAAAACTCATGGGGCTTATGGCTCTCAACAGCAGTGGTGTAGAGCAGACCATCCCTCAAAAACTGAAGCGGCAGTTTTATGTAGGGCTATCCAAGGTCTTACAACGGCAAAGCTATACAGGCAACTATGGTCAGATTCTGCATACCGAAACCCTGAGAAAGGCCGGCGGGTTTTCCGAAACTCAATGGCCTTATGTGATGAGAGACCATGAGGTGATGCATCGGCTGTTTCGGTATGGGCGTGCTTACTATCATCCCCATCTGTGGTGCTATACCTCCCCCAGGCGGAGTGATCGCAAAAACTTGCGCTGGACGCTGCTTGAACGGCTACTCTATTTTGTGACACCTTATGGGTGGAAGGATTGGTTTTTCTACAAGTTTTTAGCCGAGCGATTTGAAAAACGCCAACTATACCATATTAACTTGCGGTCTCAACCGTGGAAAGATGCTTCTTCAGAGCCACCTGATAGAAATACAGACCAAACAAAAAATAATTAAAGGTTTCAGGGGTTTCAACATGCGTATTCTAGATCTATGCGAGTTTTATTCCGAACGGGGTGGTGGTGTTCGTTCCTACTTGACAAAAATGCTTGGTGCAGCCAGCAAACGAGGTCATGAATTGATTGTAGTGGCACCAGGAACCAAAGAGGAAGTAGTGGAAGAAAATGGAGGTCGCATTATTCGCTACCCAGGACCACCAATGCCTTACGATCCAACTTACCATGCTCCTTTGCGGTTAGATAGGATGCGAGATTTAGTGCTTGAGGCTAAACCTGACGTACTTCAAGTTAGCAGTCCGTTTTTGCCAGCACTGGCCGCTGCAACTATCAAAAATATACCTTTGCAAACATATATATATCATTCCGATCCCATATATATCATTCCGATCCCATCAACTCCTATGTACGACCCTTTGCTCACCGCTACTTGAGAGGCTATGCCAAGAATCTAGTTGAATCAACAGCCTGGAGCTTCATGGGTCGAGTATGCAATAGTTTTGATGCTACTATTGTTTCGGGAAAGTGGCTGGAAAAGCTGTTGAGGGAAAAACACTGTCAAAGGGTTTATACTATACCATTTGGATTTGATCGCCAAGATTTGGGTCCTGACAAAATGGATCTAAACCTGCGGCAAAAATTGTTAGGATCCCTAGCCGATCAACCAGAAGCACGTCTAATTCTCATCTGCGGTAGATTAGCAATGGACAAACGACCCCTAATCTTAATCGATTCTTTGATAGAACTTTCCCAAAAATGCCCCATCGCCTTGGTAATAGTTGGCGACGGACCAGAGCGTGAGGCTATGGCCAAGCGTGCAGCAGCCTTGCCCATGGTGACAATGTTGCCTTTTACACGCGAGCGCCTGGAGTTTGCTCAAATTTTAGCTAGCGTTGATGCTTTATTACATGGTTCCCTAAGTGAGACATTTGGCTTCGTGTTAGTTGAGGCTCTAGCATCTGGAACTCCCGTAGTAGTTCCCCAAGCTGGAGGGGCACCAGAGCTAGTCAACCCCAACTGTTCCGAGATTTATGCTGAGGACGCTTGTGCACATGACATTGCTTGTGCAGTAGCTCGACTGTTCAACCGACCACAGAAGCATTTGTCGGCAGAGGCTGTAGAGGTTGCAGACAAGCATCCCAGCTTTCAAGGTCACTTTGATGCACTCTTCGATTTTTATCGCATCCAATTGCAAAAACGTGGGTTCTCAAATGTCTAAGAGCAAAAAAATTTATTCAATTCATATTTTTGGTAATTAAATAATTTAAATGGCTAAATATTTAACCATAATAGATATACTACGCGACCGCTCAGAAAATCTACCCGAGCAAATTGCTTATAGATTTTTGCCAGAGGTGGAAACCGATTCTGTTGGTTTAACTTACAGACAGCTAGAGACACAAGTACGAGCGATCGCTGCCTACCTACAATCAATTATTACCCCAGGGGAGAGAATTTTAGTTGTTTATCCCTACACCGCAGCATTAGAATTTATCCCTAGCTTTTTCGGTTGTATTTATGCAGGGGCAATCGCTGTCACTAGTAACCCACCCCTAAACGAGGAAGCCATAGTCAAACTCGCACAAAGGGTGGAATCTTCCCAAGCAAAGGCCATCCTAACTACAGAATCTTTTTTACTCCACATTCAAGAAAAATTAGGGAAAAATCCAGATTTAGCTGCTACACTTGGCCATTTACCTTGGATAGCTACAGATAAAATTTCCCTATCCCATGCATCCCAATGGGTGGAACCAAAGATATATAAAGATACCCTCGCCTTTTTCCAATACACCTCCGGCTCCACTGGTAAACCTAAAGGAGTAATGGTGACTCATGGCAATGTCTTGCATAACTCACAAGTGATTTATCAGTCTTTTGAACATAATGCAGATAGTAGAGTCGTAAGTTGGCTACCCATGTTCCACGATATGGGATTAGTTGGTGGAGTGGTACAACCTCTGTATGGTGGCTTTCCTGTCATCTTGATGTCACCTATGGCTTTAATTCAAAAGCCCATAGGTTGGTTAGAGGCTATTTCTCAGTACAAAGCAACTACCAGCGGAGGTCCCAACTTTGCTTACGATCTAGTTGCTCGTCAAGTAAAACCTAAACAACTGGAAAGTTTAGATTTGAGTAGCTGGAGCGTAGCATTTTCTGGGGCTGAGACTGTGCGAGCTGGAACTTTAGCAAGATTTGCTGAGACTTTTGCACCTTGTGGTTTTCGGCGAGAAGCTTTTTATCCTTGTTATGGAATGGCGGAGGCAACTTTATTTATTACTGGAGGAGCAAAAACAAAACCGCCAGTTATTAAGAATGTAGATGCTGATGCTTTGACAGAGAACCGAATTGTGCTTGGTAGTGGAAATAGTAGAGCTGTGGTTAGTTGCGGCTGGGGTTGGTTGGGCGATAAAATTGCGATCGTTGACCCAGAATCCCATATTCCACGTGGGGAAGGTGAAGTTGGAGAAATCTGGGTTGCTGGTGCTGGTGTAGCTCAGGGGTATTGGAACGAGCCATCAGAAACAGAACGGACTTTTAATGCTTTTTTAGGAGAGCAGGGACATTTTTTACGAACAGGGGATTTGGGATTTTTACAGGATGGAGAATTATTTATTACCGGACGCATTAAAGATGTCATGATTTTGTGGGGTCGGTATCGTTATCCCCAAGATATTGAGTTGACAGTGGAAAAGTGTCATCCAGCCCTCAGACCTAGTTGTGGCGCTGCTTTCTCCGTGGAGATAGAGGATGATGAGCGCTTAGTAATTGTCCATGAGGTGGAACGTAGTTATTGGCGACAATTAAATGTTGAAGAAGTAGCGATCGCAATTCGACAAGCAGTAGCCGTTGAACATACAGCTGAAGTTTATGCGATCGCTTTATTAAAGACTGGTAGTATTCCTAAGACTACTAGTGGTAAAATTCAGCGCCGCACCTGTCGCAGTCAGTTTTTGGCAGGGACTCTGAATATCCTTGGTCAGTGGCGACTTCAGACTGAAAAAGGTGCTGTATCTGAGTTGGCAAATAATTATAGTTCACAAGATGAATCAAGCTAATGTGACTAAGAGGCGTAGATTGATGTTAAAAAACATTAAGGTTAGATACAGGAAAAGATTACTTAGAGTTGGGGGAAAACTACTCTGGTATTTTGAAAAACTAATTCCTCATTATTCCTTAATTGGCAATACCGCTTTTTTTGACCCCAATGAATTTGATTGGGCAAAGGAATTAGAAGCTAATTGGAGCTTGATTCGCAAAGAGTTAGATGAAATCCTCAAATACCAAGATGAGTTGCCAAATTTCCAAGACATTTCCCCAGACCAAGCCAATTCAACGAGCATGGATGATTTGTGGAAAACATATTTTTTATATGGATATGGAATTAAAGTAGAAAAAAGTTGTCAAAGATGTCCGCAAACAACTCGTTTAATAGAGAAAATTCCAGGGATGAAAACAGCATTTTTTTCCATTTTATTCCCTGGTAAACATATTCCCGAACACCGAGGACCTTACAAAGGAGTTATCCGTTGTTTATTGGGATTGAAAATACCAGAACAAAAAGAAAAATGTCGGATTCGAGTGGGTGATGAAGCTCGTTTTTGGGAAGAAGGCAAAGCTATGATTTTTGATGATTCTTTTCCCCATGAAGCCTGGAATGAAACCAATGATATGCGGGTAGTTTTATTTTTAGATGTAATGAGACCGATGAATTTTCCACTTTCATTTATCAATTCACTAGTTATGAAACTAATTGCTATTTCTCCCTATATTCAAGATGCTTATAACCTGCAAAAACAATGGGATGAACATTTAGAAAAAATATTTACTAAGGGATAAAAATAAATATTAAAGATATACAGGGCTTACGCACAAGCCACGTATTTACGTCATTACGAACGAAGTGAAGTAATCGCAAAGCCTTGTTTCTCGTCACGAGTGCGTAAGTCCTAATATAAATACTATTATATCTGCATTTTTATACGGAAAAATATGAAGATTGCATTAATTTCTAGCACTTTTCTTCCATCACATGATGGAGTTAGCATTACTTTATTTGAACGTTTAAAAAAGTTATCTGCAGCAGGTCACTCAGCTTTATGTTTAGTTTCTAGTTATTCAGAATTAAAGGATATTTATCCCAATTGGAGTGACTATGTTGGTTGTATTTTTAAGAATATTGAAGTTGTTCCACTTCCTAGTAAACAATGGATGGGAGTAAAACAAGAGAGAAACCCAACACGGAACTCAATACCTATTATTCATCATGCTTTGACAAAGTTTCAGCCAGATATAATTCATGTAGATGAGCCAGAAAGACTTTGGACGACTATGTTTGTTTTACCTGGTTTATTTTATGCCAAACAGCACAATATTCCTTGTATTGCCTCATACCGTACCAATTTTATTGACTATATCCAGGATTATGCCCCTTGGTGGATAGTAAACCTAAGTAAGTCAGCAGTTTTGTTGTTAACACAATGGATTTACAATCAATACTCTACAACACTTGTTGGCAGTCAGTTTATTTACCAAAGACTGAAATTATGGGGAATTAAGAATGTTGATTATGCTCAGGTTATCGGACCACCATTAGTCCAAAATCCTGAAATAATGAGAACTCCTAAATTCTTTCAAGATTTTTATGGTTTATCAGACGTTGATGATACCGTAAAAATACTTTTTCTTGGTCGCCTTTCCCCGGATAAGAATTGGGAATTTAATTGTAAATATCTACCCGAATTAAAATATCAATTAGGAATTAAAAAATGTAAAATTATAATAGCTGGTCGAGGAGAACTTGAGGACTTTCTGCTCTCTAGTTCGTTGACAAAAGAACTATCCCCAGCCATGTTGGGAGAAGTGCCACATGATAGAGTCTCCCACTTACTTGCTAACGTAGATATTCATGTCACATCATCTTTAAAAGAAACTTTTGGACGCACGGTGCAAGAATCTTTGTATGTTGGGACTCCAGTAGTTGCACCAGATTGTGATTGGACAAGAAATCTAATTACCCCTAATGTTAATGGAGTTTTATATCAACCCCAAGATGGAAAAGACTTCATTGAAAAATTGACAAAAATTATTAATCAACCAAGCGATCTCACTAAACTCCGGACTAATATACTATTGAGTCATGCAAAAATGTCGAGTAAAAGCGATCCTGCATCTAATTGGATTGAATACCTATATAAGCAAATATAATACAATCATCAGTAAAGAAAACCTAAAAAACAATCAAATTAATTTTCAACTTCACCCATCAACGACCATGCAAAATATACAATATAAGGATAATTAAACAAAAATGCGAGTTTTACTTTTATATCCCCTTTTCCCAAAATCCTTTTGGTCTTTTGAAAAAGCAATAGAACTGGTTGGTTCTAAAACCTTTCTTCCACCCCTGGGGCTAATTACAGTTGCAGCAATATTACCCCAAACTTGGGAATTCCGTTTAGTAGATCGCAATATTCGCCGGGAAACTGAAGCTGACTGGGAATGGGCAGATTTAATTGTTATCTCTGGCATGATTGTTCAGAAACCAGATTTGCTTCACCTCATCCATGGGGCAAAACAACGAAACAAACTGGTGGCAGTAGGTGGTCCCTATGTTACTTCCGTACCAAAGGAAGCCCAAAAAGCAGGGGCAGATTTTTTAATTTTGGATGAGGGCGAGATTACTCTACCTCTGTTTGTAGAAGCTATAGAACAAGGGGAAATTAAAGGAGTATTCCGCGCTAATGGTGAAAAGCCAGACGTAACTCAAACACCAATTCCTCGTTACGACTTATTAGAGTTGGATGCTTACACCGAAATGTCAGTACAATTTTCTCGTGGTTGCCCTTTTCAGTGCGAGTTTTGCGACATTATTGTGCTGTATGGGCGCAAACCGCGCACGAAAACTCCAGCACAACTATTGGCAGAGTTGCAAACCCTCTATGATTTGGGCTGGCGAGGTGGAATTTTTATGGTTGATGATAATTTTATCGGTAATAAACGTAATGTTAAGCTATTGCTACGGGAACTAGCCCCTTGGATGAAAAAACGCAACTATCCTTTTTCCTTCACGACGGAAGCTTCAGTAGATCTGGCGGAGGATGATGAGCTGTTGGACTTAATGTTTGTTACTAACTTCAGATCGGTATTTTTAGGCATAGAAACACCGGACGAAGAAACTTTAAAGCTGACTAAAAAATATCAAAATACGAGAAAATCTTTAATAGAAGGAGTTAAAAAAATCAATCAGTCAGGAATGCGTGTTATGGGTGGTTTTATTGTGGGCTTCGATGGAGAAAAACCAGGGGCTGGTGATCGCATTGTTGATTTTGTTGAAGCAACTACTATTCCCTTGGCTTTTTGTAGTACGCTCCAAGCTTTGCCCAATACATCTCTTTGGAATCGTTTAGAACAAGAAGGGCGTTTATTAGAAGGAAAAGAAGGAGATATTAATCAAACAACGTTGACTAATTTTATTCCGACTCGCCCCATAGAAGAAATGGCTCATGAGTATATTAATTGCTT
>NZ_FYBH01000164.1 GCF_900185595.1 Calothrix rhizosoleniae SC01 | reverse complement strand
AAACTCTAAGTTGAATTAAAGCCTTAATTTAAAAGGAAAAAGGCGATTCCTAAGTAAGCGGTTATTTAGAAGTAATATTTGAAACTTTAATAAAAAGCCTCCAGAAGCGCCTATTTAAGACGTAGGGAGGTCTAAATCATAAAAATGGCTAAAACCTTGTAAGAGCCAAAAATGCCTGAATTGACGGCATATCCTAGATCATAAGCTTTGTAAGGCTTAATTAAATTTTCGGTTCAAAAATGAGCGAACGGACAGTCTTATATTCAACAGAACTATGAGTCTGTTCCTTCTTAAAACGGGGATAACCTTTCTTCCCTGGGTTATTTTTCTTGTAATTCTCAAAGAACCTAGCAATTGCACTCCATCTAGCCATAGAGTTCAATTTCCCAACCCAAGGAAAGTTGTTGAAGCATAAAACCTATGAACAGTAAACTTATTACTTATTACTTGCTCGTAGAGCTATAACTGAAATGTCAACTGCTTATTTGCTAGTATCCCACGGTAGCCGCGATCCACGCCCAGAAATTGCTATGCAAACATTAGTTGGCTTGGTAAAGAAAAGGGTACAAAGTAAATTGCTTGACAAAAGTCTCCAGTTAGTAGTGGCGGGTGTAACTCCGGCAACAATATCTTATGATGTATGTATAGGTACGGCTTGTTTGGAATTTTCTTCTCAGCCTTTAAATGAACAAATTAGAATATTTGCCAAACAGGCTATCCTTCAAGGATGTAACCATCTGACCATATTACCTTTATTTTTATTGCCAGGGATACATGTCATGGAAGATATCCCCACAGAAGTTAGTCAAGCGCAACAAGCTTTAGGTGGGGAAATCAAACTGGATTTGCAGCCATATTTGGGTTCAGAACCCGCTATGAAGTGGTTAGTAGCTAAACAGATGGTTATTAACAAGGTGGATGTATGGGTTTTATTGTCTCATGGTAGCCGTCGTCCTGGGTCTTTACAGCAAATTGAAGCGATCGCTAATGATTTGGGTGCGGTGAGTGCTTATTGGGCTGTAGCTCCTAGTTTGGGGGAGCGTATCCCAGAATTAGTCAGTAGAGGGTACAAGAAAATTGGTATTTTACCATACTTCTTTTTTCCCGGTGGCATCACAGATGCGATCGCCCAGTCCATAGAAGGGTTAAAATTACAGTTTCCGGAAGTAAATTTGCAGTTAGCTCAACCTTTGGCAGCTACCACAGATTTAGCCGATCTAATTGGGGATGTAATCGTCAATGAAACCCACACAACAAAAGAGGGACAAGTTTTTGGGTAAGGTGTATTTAATTGGTGCGGGACCTGGAGATCCGGGGTTAATGACTCTTAAGGGGAAGGGATTATTAGCATGTGCGGATGTGGTAATTTATGATGCTTTGGTAAGTCCGCCAATTCTAGCAATGATTAATCCCCAAGCAGAAAAGATTAATGCAGGTAAGCGCCGGGGAAGACATTCTCTGATGCAGTCAGAAACCACCCAATTAATGATGGATAAGGCTCAAACCCATGCTATTGTGGTGCGACTGAAGGGAGGCGATCCATTTATTTTTGGTCGCGGTGGGGAAGAAATGGAAGAATTAATTACAGCTGGTATATCAGTGGAGGTTGTGCCGGGAATTACTGCTGGTATTGCTGCGCCTGCATATGCAGGTATACCTCTAACCCATCGTTCCTACAGCTCATCAGTAACTTTTGTCACTGGGCATGAATGCGCGGGTAAATATCGTCCAGATGTAAATTGGCAAGCAATTGCTCACGCTTCGGAAACTATTGTGATTTACATGGGAATTCACAATTTGCCTTATATTGTAGAGCAATTAACCAGCTCTGGTTTGAGTTTAGATACTCCCATTGCCATGATACGTTGGGGAACGCGATCGCAGCAGGAAGAACTGATTGGTCGCTTGGAGACAATTGTTGCACAGGTGGAGAGTACGGGATTTGAAGCACCTGCGATCGTTGTTATTGGTAAGGTGGTGAATATACAACCGATTCTCGGTGCTTGGTTGAAGCAAGGGGGTATTAATGGGGTATATTAATTTCTTCTAAGTAGTTATGGCAAAAATCTGAACTTTCTGTATCTAAATATTGGTGCATTACTGATGGCAATTCTGTCATGTTTTGGGCAAGTATTAATGATTGCGATCGCCGCCATACTTGTAATGATAAATGAGTTATATGTATAATTGATTGCTCAGATTTGGCGCTTACTAATAGTTGTTTAATAGATTGACAAATTTGAGTAAAAGCTGGCAATTCTAGCATCTCTCCCAATCCAGAAAATTCATTCGCTGTAGTCATTACCAGTTGTCCCAGCAGGGAGCAGTCTTTATTTTTAATGAATTTTCTAGGGATTGCAAACTTTTTTCTACTTCTGTTTTAAAAAGTAAATGTATAATATTTTCAGTTGTTGTAATAGTAAGTTTACTAGTAATATTTTCTGTATCTGTCTGAGCCAAACGTTTGTATAATTCTTCAAATAGAGGATAGCAGAATGTTGCTAACCAATGTTCATCTATCAGAGATTTTGTAGCAATTAATTCTAGAATATGACGCAACCAATCAATAGCTGAAAGTAATAAATTATGCAGGTCAAGGTCAATTTTTTGCTGATTTTTGCGACATTGTAATATCTGAAAAGCATTCTCTAAATGGTGAGATAAATCACTTAACATCCCAAATCCTAGCATTCCAGCATTAGCTTTAAGAGAATACAAAATTCGCAATGCTGCATTAATTTTGACTGGAATATTTTCAGGCTCAGCATTAATTTTTGACAATATGCTTTCCAGATTATTTAGATACTCAGTAGCTGTTTCTAAAAAATTTATCCGGATTTCTAGTTCTATTTCTGGGAGCATCATACTGACTTTTTTATGTTACGCAACGCGATTCCAATGACATAATGAAAATCTGGTGATTCATATGTCCTAATATCTATGTGTAGATGCAATTTATCAATTGGTTCGACATAATTTAGAAAATATTTAGGATTGCTATGCAAAAATGAAGGAGACAAGAGGACTAACACAGTTCCCCCTCTTATAGCAATACGCAATAAAGTGGGTACTCCCGAGTTATTACTCCCGGTTCGCCCATTTGAAATCGAGTTCAGAAAAATGCAGAACGAAATAATAAGGGTTTTAGCGTTTGATTTAGATTGTGAGCGCAAGGGAGCGTATTAATTTTGCCTCCAAATCCCTATTCTCACGTTATTTATCAATTTCTCTAACTTCAAAAAAAATGGGCGAACCGTGGGTTATTACTTATTACTTGCGCGTAGCGCCATACCACATTTTCCACACCATCCACCCATGCAAGGCTTTTTAAATCTCGACAAACCATTTGGTTGGACTTCCCATGACTGCGTCGCCAAAACCCGAAAACTTTTACGAATCAAGCGAGTGGGACACGCTGGGACTTTAGATCCAGCAGCAACTGGAGTCTTACCCATTGCTGTAGGAAGAGCAACGCGCCTATTACAGTATCTTCCAGGGGATAAAGCCTACAAAGCCACAATCCGCTTGGGAATTAGTACGGCTACTGATGATTTACAAGGAGAAGTGATTTTTCAACAGCCAGTTACGGGATTAAATTTAACGATGGTGGAAACTGCCTTGGCTCAGTTTACAGGCAAAATAGAGCAAATACCACCCCGTTATAGCGCCATTCAAGTCCAGGGTAAACGCTTGTACGAACTAGCGCGTCAGGGTAAGACAGTAGAAGTTCCCACCAGGGTAGTAGAAATTTTTAATATAGAAATTTTGGATTGGCGAACGGGAGATTTTCCGGAATTGGATATTGCGATCGCTTGTGGTGCAGGTACATATATTCGAGCGATCGCTCGTGATTTAGGTATAAAGCTAAAAACTGGTGGTACTCTTGCAGCTTTACAACGCACTATTAGTAGTGGTTTTTACTTAGAGAATAGTATTAATTTGCAAGATCTAGAGGGACAACTCAAAACAGGAAATTTCCAAATTATTCCTGCGGATATTCCTCTAAAACATCTATCTATTGTTACTTTAGCAACAATTCCTGCCCGTAAGTGGTGTCAAGGACAGCGTGTTCCCATAGATGATGATGGGGATGTTCGTGATCAAATGTTGCGAGTGTATGGAGAAGATGGGTGTTTTCTAGGGTTGGGAAAACCAGCAATGTCAGAAAATAGTAAGTTGTTAGTTCCAGTAATGGTGTTAGCTGATATATAGACGCGCCAAATCCAGCTCACGCAGGTGTCTACCCTGCGGGAAGCCGCTCCGCGTCTAATGTTTGGATAGCCCTACTCTTCTGGGGTGAGAGCGATTAAGCGCAGTCTCATACAGAATTGGTATAAGATTAAAAATCATGACTGTGTTCACCATCCCAACACTGGTCATTTCTCCAAGTTCTGCCAAACTCTTCACATTGACTTTTACTTTCTACCCAAGGAAGTGATGTGGGATAAGAAGCATCATTTCTGATATAAACGAAAGATGATATTAAAAAGATAGTAGCAGAGCCAGAAATGAGGAATAGCCCAGCAAATCCTGTTATGTAAAGTGTTTTTCTAATATTACTCAGTTTGTGCTGTTTCGATAAATTTGTATTTGTTCTCTTCTTATTTGGGGCTGCAAATGACATAAAATTTACTGTTTAAATAGTAATTACTAAAAATGATTAATAAAAAATAGACTTCAACATATAGGGATATTATTCTCTTTTCGCATAAAAATATATATCATAGTGTGTTAGAACACAGTTCATAATGCAAAATTATCAAGGAATTGAGATATTACAGACAGCCTAGTTACCCTAGTTAGCTTTTCAGAAGTCAACCCAGATTCCTATATAATTCCCAATTATCTTGATAAGGATATGAAGAGCAAAAATCTTTTTTGCTGAGAGGCAAGAAAATGGAGATTATTTTCAGCAATGTCAAACAGCATATCATCGGCTCTATATTGCACTAGATTTATAAATCAATACTATCTAGTATTTAAGGGAAATAAAAACCGTTTTATTACTGATATAAAAAATATGATTTATTTGTTGCTTGTATATCTTTTTGAGATAGAACCAAGTATAAATATTGAGACTTATGATGGCGACAAAACTTTATATTCACAAAAAAAATATTTTTGCAAATATATCTATACGTAAACAATATAAAGTTGATAATAATTAGTATTCTCTAATTTCAGAGCTTATTGATGTGAAGCTAGAAACATTATTACCGTGAGATTTGTGTTGTTAAGAGGATGTTTTAAAAGTCTTAGAGAGCTTAATATTATGCAAGCCGTCGTACCATAATACGTATCATGGCGATGTATATAAAAGTCTCAGAAGTTTCAGGTAGTTTTTCGTAATCTTTGCTTAAGCGTTGGCACCAATTGAGCCAAACGAAAGTTCTTTCCACAACCCATCGCTTCGGTAAAAGAACAAAACCCTTCTTCTCTAATGGTCTGAGTACTATTTCAACAATCCATCGAAACATATCCATCACCCATTGCATGAAGTCTTCCCCCCGATATTCTCCATCCATCCAAATTGTATGTAAACGATTAATGCTCTCGCCACCCATACGATGAACTCGTTTAAGAACTTTTTTGGCTCCAGCACGCTCCGGAACTGAAGCGGATGTAACTAAAACCCGTAAAACCAGTCCAAGTAAATCCACACTTAGATGTCGTTTACGCCCATGTATTTGTTTTCCTGCATCGTAACCAACTTCTTGAGATATCATGGTTGCTGTTTCTACAGATTGACTATCAACTGCGGCTTCTGATGGACTCGGTTCATGCTCAGCAGCTACCCTAACCCATTGGTAAAGTTTGTCATGTATCTTCAGCCAAGTGCCGTCTTTGTACCATCGCCAGAAATATCCGTAAACTGTTGACCAAGCTGGGAAATCTCCAGGTAATGCCCGCCATGTACACCCTTGACAAAGTACATAAAGAATCGCATTCATCACAGCATAAATTGATACTTCTCTTGGGCGACCACCTGGTTTTGATTCTGGAAACAGGTCTACAATCAATTCCCACTGTTCCCATGTTAAGTTGCTAGGATATATATTCATTGTTCGCAAGCTGCTGATGTCTTCAATTTCAGCTTAAACTTGTGAGCTTTCTTACCATAGCCCCCCACTTTTAAAACATCCTCTTAGATTGGGAGCAAATAAATGATAAAATTGCTTTTAAATCTGGATTTGGGTGAATTAAAATCTGCTGACAACCGTACAAAAAAATCACCTCCTTAATATTATTTATTATCCCATAATGTAGGATAATAAATAATATTAAGATTATGCGGATACTGTGGGATTTATCCCACAGTATCGGGTTTCATCCCCTATCTAAAGAACGAAACGTGCAACTGTGTTGCTATTTTTCAAGGGCTTTCACCCTCTCGTTACACTTCTGGTAAAACAATTCATGTATCCTTGATTAACAGGTGATCAATATCCAACTACCCACTTCTATACTGCTGATAAATCACTAATCACTGAATAGATGCTATGGAACAATCAAAGTCTAGTAATTACCGGGATTTATGGCGGCAAATTGTTACATTTGTAGCAATTGCTACAGCTTTTATAGTAAATGTAATATCCAATATTTTTCCTGCGGGAGGAATCAATATCGGAAAAATATCCAATACCTTATTTAAAAATGTTCTGATTATTCCTGCTAATTATGCCTTTGCAATTTGGGGTTTGATTTACTTAGGATTGTTCGCTTTTGGTATCTATCAATTGCTACCTAGCCAGAGACAGGATGAGGATTTACGTAAGGTTGGGTATTTGCTCACAATTGCATCTTTAGCTCAATGTATCTGGGTATATCTATTTTTGTACAGGTTGTTTGCAGTTTCTGTGGTAGCAATGCTCTTAATTTTGTTACCTTTGATAGCTATCTATCTGCGCTTGAGAGTTGATAAAAAGACTGTATCCCGAGGTAAAAAATGGTGTATTCACCGACCTATTAGTATTTACTTAGGCTGGATTAGTGTGGCAACTATTGTTAATGTAGCTTGCACCCTATCTTTTCAGGGATGGAATGGATGGGGTATTTCCACGGAAATATGGACTATTATTATGTTATCAATCGCCACTGCGATCGCGGGATTGATTGCAATCCAAAATAAAGATATAGTTTATCCTGGGGTAACAGTTTGGGCTTTAGTAGCGATCGCCCTTAAGCATGTAAATATTCCCACGCTGAGGATAACAGCAATATTATGTATTCTGGTTCTGATAGGAATTATATTGATTCAAAATCTACCCTTCTCTAGGAAAAATGCGTGATCATTAATTCCTTAATAGTACAAGACCATAGTATTATTGATAAGCAATTGCGGTAAGCGATGCACTTATGTAGACTCAATCTAAAATCGTTCGACTGAGCGCTCACGACGAAGTCTAAAATCTAAAAGCTAAAATTATTTGACAAGAAGGTAATAATTTCAGACCATGCAGAGGTAGATTTTTCCGGATCATAGCGGTAACCATCATCCCGCATAAATGTATGTTCTGCTGCATATAAAACAACTTTGTGGTTTATATTGGCATTCTCCAAGGATGTAATTAAAGTATTGCGATCTGTTTCGGGAATATGAGGATCTAAAGTACCTAAAATAAGTAGTATTTCTCCCTTGATTTTATCCACCCGTTCAATGGTATCGGCTATACCTAAACCCAATTTACCACTGGGAATACCTGTAGGATAGCAGCAAACAGCTGCTTTAATTTCACTGTTAAAAGCAGCACGAAAAGACAAATGTCCCCCAATACAAAAGCCAAGGGTACCAATTTTTTGCGGATTAACTGCACCCTCTGCTTGGAGAAAATTAATTACAGCCCGACAATCAGCATCATAAGCGGGAATGGAAGTTCTGCGGGCATCATCATTACCCCGCATCCTTCCAATATCATTCGGTTCAATCACCGAACCCACGGGTTCCAAGCGGTGAAAAATTTCCGGTGCTGCTACCACATAGCCAAATCCAGCTAGGTAGTTAACCAAACGAATCATGGGAGCGCCCAGCTGATAAATATCACTGTAAAACAAAATCCCTGGATATTGACCTGGCGGTTTTGGTCCTGCTACATACACCCGCATTAAACTGTCATCCACCCTCAATTCCACATTGCGTTGTGTAATTTGCACTTATTTTTCTCCGTCTTGGGAAGCTTGGTTCATAGTTGAGTAAATGCACCCCAGACACTCCATTGCACTGTATTAATTTACCTTGAGTAGATATAAAAAATAGTGTTTTTAAATACAATGGTAGTTTTTTCTTGTTTGTATGTCAAAAAATTTTGGATTTTGCGGAAAGTTGAGTCAATCCGGTCTTGGGATCTCACGCCACTCTACACAAGTCGGGTACCCAATGGATAAATCTACTCCCTGTGAAATTCTCCAACACATTATGGAAGCTAGCAGGACTCGCCAATCCGACTTGGTAGGTATCATTCTTTCAAGTGGAGTGGTATCTGAAGTGGTAAATGGTAAACGCTCCACTAGCAAGACACAAGCAAAAGCACTTGGCGAGCATTTTAAGGTATCACATAGCTTATTTATTTAAGTAATGTCCATGTAAATATTTAAGCTTGTACCATTAGTGGCGTAATGCTTTTCTATTTTCCTTCCTTTTTTGTTCATGGCGTTGTGCTTTTTTAAAATCTCTATCTCCTGTAGGGAAAACTTCTGCATCATTATTGGTAGTACTATACTGCTTATTGAGCAATTCAACTTCTTTTGCTAGACCCTCTATATCAATTAACCGATCAGCAAATAATGCTAAAAGTCGCTCACACTCACGTTGAATTTCAAGGTACTGATTGGCAATTCTTCGATGCCCTTCAAAAACTTTTTGAAAATTAAAGAAAGTTTGTATACCACCACAAGCAGCAGCAATCATTGCCATGAATCCACTTATCCATTTTGCAATATCTGGCAAGTTCTCTGAAATAGTTACAAATAGCACAGAGCCCAAAGTTATATTGATCACTATTGCAACAGAGCCGAATACATTATTGGAGAAATGATTTCTCTCAGCAGCAGAAAAGTGTTGATGTTTATTAATTCGGGCATTTCGAGCTATATCTTCGAGGAGGATAAGTGTTTGAGGGAAATTGTTTAGATCTGAATTCATGAGCTATTTTGTGTATAAATCAGCGATACTGTGAAAGCACTTGAACATTTCCTGATAAGTAGCAACTACACAATCATCTTAAGTAATGTACATAACTATGAGTATAAATTTTACTTATTAGAAGATTGTTTGGACATGGTTACAATACAAGAATTTTTGAAGAACAAGGAAGTTTCCACAAATATGATTGAGGTGTAAAAAATCCACTTCACCTTTACCTTCAACAACTTAAATCACCAATCCCAAAATTCCCCAAGAATGTCATCATAGTTAAAGTACACACCCACAGGAGACAAGACAACGGTTTACGCACGCCCCTTAGCCCGACTAATCGAACAATTCCAACGCTTACCAGGAGTAGGTCCCAAAACAGCACAGCGACTAGCTCTGCATATCCTTAAGCGTCCAGAAGCAGAAGTACAAGCTTTAGCTCAAGCCCTAGTTGATGCGAAAAAACAGGTAGGCTTGTGTCGGGAATGCTTTCATCTATCAGCAGAAGCAATTTGCGAAATTTGCCGCAATCCTAACCGCGATACTAAAACTTTGTGTGTAGTCGAAGATTCCCGTGATGTGATTGCTTTGGAAAAAACTAGGGAATACAAAGGGAAGTATCATGTATTAGGAGGGGTAATTTCTCCCATAGATGGTATAGGACCAGAACAGTTAAATATCCAAGCTTTGGTACGAAGAGTCAGTCAACAACAGCCCCAAGAAGTGATTCTCGCCATCAGTCCCAGTGTAGAGGGTGAAACTACTACCCTATATATCGGTCAGTTATTAAAGCCATTCACCAAAGTTACCCGTATTGCTTTTGGTTTACCTGTGGGTGGTGATTTAGAATATGCAGATGAGGTAACTTTAGCAAGAGCCTTGGAAGGTAGACGCGAATTAGATTAAGTGACATTATTACTTGGGGAGAGCCACCTCTAGGCTAGATAATGCAAGGGGACTCATTAAACCAAGATTCTCCAACCCTTTATTTAAGGCACAGAATGTCAATTTATGAAGAAGCAGAAATGGTTTCCATGCGCTGCAAATCTCGCTGTACCTGATTCCATAAACTTCTATTCAGAGGATCTGTCTTCAGGGCTTTTTGCAGATAAATCCGAGCTTTTAACATTTGCTTTTGGGCCATGAGCGATCGCCCCCATAACTGATATGATATAGCCAACCATTGGCGTACTTCCGCATCATTGGACAAGCGTTGTTGCAAAGCCTCAGCTAAGGATATCGCCTGAGGGAACTGTTTGGCTTGCAAAAATCGCTGTAACTGTTCGTAAGTCTTCCATTTCAGTTGATGTTCTATTTCTGAAAGATGGGGCGGTTTCTGCTTAACAGGCTTTGCTACCTCTGGTTGCTTAAATTTTATTTCCTCACCCGCAAATGGTGGCTGACTAGATTTTGCTTTTACCTCTGGGGGAGGTATAACCTGTAAGAGTAATTTATAAGCCTCTGTCAAGGCGATAAACTTGTCTTTTGCTTGTTGATCGTTTGGGTTAATATCGGGATGATATTGCTGTGCTAGTCTTCTATAAGACGCTTTTATATCTATAAATGAAGCTCCCGCCCTCAAACCTAATAAACGGTAGCAATCTCCAAAATCCATCTTTAGCTATCAGTCATTGAATATTAAACAATAACTTACTTGAGGGTAAGTAAGCAAAGCATAACACTAGTTAACGAAATTTGAATCCGTTTTACTTCGTATTATGTAGTTGACTGTCGTAAATATCTCCAGTCTGAGTTACTCATAATAAAGACTGAAATATATCTTTAAAGTTCACCCTTAACAATTTTCAGTTATCAGTTACCAATGGAGTTGCTAATTCACCAATTAATATGGAGCATACCATTTATTTATGGTTGATAACTGATAACTGTTAAATGAAAATTAATTCCGCTCCTCAATCACTTTGTCAATCAACCCATATTCTAGAGCTTCTTGAGCAGACATGAAAAAGTCACGATCCATATCTTTTTCAATCTTTTCTAAAGGTTGTCCTGTATTCTGAGCGCAAATACTATTCAGTTCTTGACGGATTCGCAAGATTTCCCTGGCTTCAATTTGAATATCTGTCGCTTGTCCACGGGTTCCCCCAGAAGGTTGGTGAATCATGATACGGGAATGGGGTAATGCCAAACGTTTACCCTTAGTTCCCCCCGCTAATAGGAACGAACCCATAGAAGCAGCTAAACCGAGACAGATAGTTACCACATCGGATTTGATGTGTTGCATGGTATCGTAAATCGCCAAACCTGATGAAACGACACCGCCAGGTGAATTAATGTATAGGAAAATGTCCTTACCTGGATCCTCAGAATCCAGATATAACATAATGGCGATGATTTCATTAGCATTTTGATCATTTACATCTTCCCCAAGAAAAATGATGCGATCGCGGGCAAGTCGAGTATAAATATTAACCCATTGTGTAAACTGTTCCCCTGGTAATCTGTAAGGAACACTAGGATAGCCTATAGGCATTCTGTTGACTCCGTTTGTAATTGGTTAGAGGTAGGAAAGTTATGAGTTATAGGTTAGGAGTCAGGAATTGTATTTTTACTTCCTCACTCTTAATTCCACCCTAAGGGACACTTCTGAGATATACTCTATAACTTAATTTAAAGAATTCCGGAAGATGCTGTGGATTTGTCGAGTTCTGCTTTACTGTTAAAAACTCGATCAATCAAACCATACTCAACAGCTTGTTCGGGTGTCATATAGAACATACGATCCATGTCTTTATGGATTTTTTCCTTGGTTTGTTCCGTACTGCGAGATAGGATATCAATCATTGCCTGTTTATTGACAAATACTTCATTTGCCATAATTTTGATATCAGTTGCTTGTCCTCTAGAGCTGCTAATTGGCTGGCGAAGAACAATAGAAGCATGGGGTAAAGCTGCGCGACAACCTTTAGTCCCTGCAGCTAATAACATTGCTGCCATACCCATCGCTTGTCCAATACAAATAGTATGGATGGGAGGCTTGATATATTTCATTGTGTCATAGATGGCAAAGGCTTCAGTTTCGAAGGCAATGGGTTGATCTCCAAAGCTGGTACCTATAGAGTTAATGTAAATTTTAATCGGTTTGTCTGGATCGTCAGATTGCAAAAAAAGTAATTCAGCAATTATGAGTTTTGTCACTTCTGGCACTAGTGGTGCTCCAAGATAGACAATTCTTTCCTTGAGTAACAAGGATGGTAAATCTGGGGGTGGTGTGCGGTAAAAGTTATCGCCTTGATAGGGGGCTTGCACAGCCTTGATGGGGGAGATATCCATAGCAACTGTTGCCTGAAATTAATGCCGTTAATTTAATACATACTAGCGCGATGCTAGCTGAGATGGAGGTGCGGTTTTCTCCCTAATTCTTGATTATGCTGGTAAAAGGGGAGTCAGAATGGAAAAAAGGTGGCAGGATTGACTAGGAGACTATGCCAATAAATAATCCGTGTCATCCGTTAATCTATATCAATCTGGAATCAAAAAATGTGAATTATTAATGCATCTGTTGGCAAAAACTTTTCCGTAGCACGGATACTGTGCTTTGAAGTTATTTATAACTATGTGGACTCTAAATAGGATACTGGGGTTATGAAGGTTAGTTTACAGCCTACTCTCAATGATAGTCATTTAGGTGCCGAGCAACTAAATAATCAACGTCAACTGGCGGTTTCTATTTCTGCGATCGCAGAACAGATGGATCGCAATGTACCATTAAATTTATGCTTGGTGCTAGACCACAGTGGTTCGATGAATGGTAAGCCTTTGGAAATTGTCAAAGAGGCGGCAATTTGTTTGGTTGATCGGCTCAAGGGAGGTGATCGTCTGAGCATAGTAGCTTTTGACCACCGTGCCAAGGTTTTAGTCCCCAATCAAGTGCTAGACAACCCAGAAAAGGTGAAACGTCAAATTAAGCGTTTGGCGGCTGATGGAGGTACTTCTATTGATGAAGGCTTACGTTTGGGGATTGAGGAACTGGCTAAGGGTAAACAAGAAACTATTTCTCAAATATTTTTATTAACTGATGGTGAAAATGAACATGGAGATAATAATCGCTGTTTAAAATTTGCAGAATTAGCTGCTAATTATAATTTGACTTTAAATACTTTGGGATTTGGTGACAATTGGAACCAAGATGTCCTAGAAAAAATTGCAGATGCGGCTGCGGGTGTATTATCTTATATTCAAAAGCCAGACCAGGCGGTGGATGCCTTTAATCGCCTGTTTAATCGTGCCCAATCTGTAGGTTTGACCAATGCTTATCTCCTGTTTCAATTGATGCCCAATGTGCGATTGGCAGAATTGAAACCCATAGCTCAAGTATCTCCTGACACCATCGAATTACCAGTACAGCCAGAACCAGATGGCAGGTTTTCTGTACGTTTGGGAGACTTGATGAAGGATGCAGAACGGGTGGTTTTGGCGAATCTGTATGTGGGTAAGTTACCAGTAGGTAAGCAAGCGGTCGCTAATTTACAAGTCCAATATGACGATCCAGCCCAAAATCTCACAGGATTATATTCTGCTAACGTGCCTGTTTATGCGGAAGTTCAAGAAACTTACCAACCCAATCCTAACTCAGAGGTACAGCAATCGATTTTGGCATTGGCGAAGTATCGTCAAACTCAACTAGCAGAAGCCAAGTTACAACAAGGCGATCGCGCAGGTGCCGCAACTATGTTACAAACAGCTGCCAAAACCGCTCTGCAAATGGGGGATAATAGTGCAGCAACCGTATTACAAACTTCCGCGACTCGTCTACAAATGGGAGAACAGCTTTCAGAGTCAGACCGCAAGAAAACCCGCATTGTCTCTAAAACTGTGTTACAAGATTCTTAAAGGAACTCAGGAGCAAGGGAAGACGTGTTTAGGTCGTTATTTTGGGTGTGTAAGTAACTGGTTCACATTAAATATAAAACCTCGCCCCACTTGAATAAGGAAAGGAACTGGGGTGAGGTTCAACCTTACATTTAATTACACCTACCTGATACAATCGGGAGATGTTTGATAACGTCTGCAAATTCCTCGCTGAAAACTTTAGTAGTGATTTTGCTAGGTGGTTGTTGGGTGAACCCATTGGATTGACAAAATTAAGCCCCACCGAGTTATTTGTCCAACCAATTCGCGCTGATGCTTTGATTTTGCTGGAGTCAGAGCAAACTATACTCCATATCGAATTTCAGACCCAGCCAGATGCAGAAATCCCCTTTCGTATGGCTGATTATCGCCTGCGGGTATATCGCCGTTATCCCCAAAAGCAGATGCATCAAGTTGTCATTTATTTAAAGCCAACTGCTTCACCATTAGTGGAGGAAAATGTATTTGTGATTCCCAGAACCCGTCATGAATTTGAGGTGATTCGACTGTGGGAGCAACCAATGGAAGCATTGTTAGAGTTGCCTGGGTTATTACCATTTGTTGTCTTGAGTCGTACAGCAGATAAACCCCAAGCTTTACGTCAAGTGGCTCAAAGAATTGAGAATCTGGCTCCTCAACCAGAACAAAGTAATGTGGCGGCTGCAACTTCAATTTTGGCAGGATTAGTATTAGACAAGGAAGTAATTAGGCAAGTGCTAAGGGAGGAGATTATGCTTGAATCTGTAATCTATCAAGATATAGTTGCTCAAGCTACTGCCAAAGGGAGAGCTGAAGGCATCCAAGAAGGGGAAACTTCCCTAGTTTTACGCCTGCTGAAACGACGAATTGGAGAATTAGATTCACAATTAGAGGTTACCATTGGCAATTTATCAGTTGCACAGTTGGAAGAGTTAGGGGAAGCTTTGTTAGATTTTTCCAGTCAAGATGATTTACTTGCTTGGTTAGCAAGTCACTAAAAGCTTATTCCCTAGGGGTATGTGTGCTGTGATTGGCTACACCGACCTGATACAATTAGGGAATGTTTGATAACGTCTGCAAATTCCTCGCTGAAAACTTTAGTAGTGATTTTGCTAGGTGGTTGTTGGGTAAACCCATTGGATTGACAAAATTAAGCCCCACCGAGTTATTTGTCCAACCAATTCGCGCTGATGCTTTGATTTTGCTGGAGTCAGAGCAAACCATACTCCATATCGAATTTCAGACCCAGCCAGATGCAGAAATCCCCTTTCGCATGGCTGATTATCGCCTGCGGGTATATCGCCGCTATCCCCAAAAGCAGATGCATCAAGTTGTCATTTATTTAAAGCCAACTGCTTCACCATTAGTGGAGGAGAATGTATTTGTGATTCCCAAAACCCGTCATGAATTTGAGGTGATTCGACTGTGGGAGCAACCAATGGAAGCATTGTTAGAGTTTCCTGGGTTATTACCATTTGTAGTCTTGAGTCGTACAGCAGATAAACCCCAAGCTTTACGTCAAGTGGCTCAAATAATTGAGAATCTGGCTCCTCAACCAGAACAAAGTAATGTGGCGGCTGCAACTTCAATTTTGGCAGGATTAGTATTAGACAAGGAAGTAATTAGGCAAGTACTAAGGGAGGAGATTATGCTTGAATCTGTAATCTATCAAGATATAGTTGCTCAAGCTACTGCCAAAGGGAAGGCTGAAGGGAGAGCTGAAGGGAAGGCTCAAGGGAGGGCTGAAGGCATCCAAGAAGGGGAAACTTCCCTGGTTTTACGCCTGCTGAAGCGACGAATTGGAGAATTAGATTCACAATTAGAGGTTACCATTGGCAATTTATCAGTTGCACAGTTGGAAGAATTAGGGGAAGCTTTGTTAGATTTTTCTACTCAAGATGATTTACTCACTTGGTTAGCAAGTCACTAAAAGCTTATTCCCTAGAACACCGATTTTGGGGTTAGGTGAAAGGGGGGAGTGTGGTTAGATGGGGAAGAGAGAGAAGGCAAAAAGAAGCTAATATTATCTTTCCACTTCGCCTATTTCTTTGGGTACACCAGCAGTTAAAACTTGATTACCATTAGGAGTTACCAAAACGTCATCTTCAATGCGAATACCAATCCCAACCCAACGGGGATCTACTGCTGGTTGGTCTTCTGCTGGCTCGGTATGAGGAACAATATAAAGTCCTGGTTCCACGGTTAAAATATGACCAGGCTGTAAAAGTTGTGGTTTGTCTTCACCATGTTGGTAAACTCCCACATCATGAACATCCAATCCCAACCAATGGCCGGTACGGTGCATATAATAGGGTTTATATTTCTCTTCTTCGATCAAATTGTCAATATCTCCTCTGAGGATGCCAAGCTCTACTAATCCTTCTGTGAGAATACGTACAGCAGTCTCATGACCTTGGTGAAAAGAATTACCAGGTTTCACCTGTGCGATCGCTTGTTTTTGGGCTGCAAGGACAATTTCATATAAAGCTTTTTGCTCCCCTGTAAATTTGCCTCCCACAGGAAATGTACGGGTAATGTCAGAGTTGTAGTAACCATAGGCACACCCAGCATCAATTAACAGCAATTCATGATCCTGCATTTGGCGATTATTTTCGATGTAATGTAGGACACAGGCATTCACCCCAGAAGCCACAATAGAAGGATATGCTGGTCCATTTCCACCCCGCAGACGGAATATTCGCTCCATTTCCGCTTGAATTTCGTACTCATAGCTGCCTGGTTGGGCAATCTTTATGGCGTGATTGTGTGCTTCTACGGCAATATCAGCCGCTTTTTGCATCAGTTGCAACTCAGCTTCACTTTTAACCAGCCTCATACTGTGGAGGATGGCTCCCGTATCCTCAATGGCAATGGGGCCCGTACCCCTTTTGGGATAAGTACGTAGTAAAATTTGGTAGTGGTTGAGGACAGTTTCATTAAAATTGCGATCGCGTCCTAAACGATAATAAATGCGATCAGCTTTTTCTAAATATTGGGGTAACTTTTCATCTAATTCTGATATTGGGTATGCTTCATCTGCACCATATATTTCCTTTGCAGCATCTACCCCACAGCGATAACCAGTCCACACTTCCTTTTCCCTATCCTTGGGTTGTACAAACAGCACAAACCGATGTTCTGGGTGATTGGGTGCTAAAACTGCTACTGCTTCTGGTTCATTAAATCCAGTCAGATAAAAGAAATCACTATCTTGACGATAAGCATATTCCACATCATTGTGCATCACAGCCATAGGAGCACTACGAAATATAGCAGTACCATTACCAATTTTCGATATAAATGCTTCCCGGCGTTGCTGATATTCTGTTTGCATATTTATCTGAATTTATAGATTTATGCAGTTATTGTAACTTCTGGCTTGAAAATGGGGACTGTGGAGAACAAGGGATAATTATGATTTAAATCCCCTCACTCTTTCATTCTTTCACTCCTTCCCTCTTTCTTTCCTCATCTAGGGAATCCCAGCTTGTTGAAAAACATATTGGTCAGGGTTAACTTGGGATGAAATCGTTTGGGTGACATTTTTGGTTTAGCTTCCCCATCTACCAATTCATAGGTAATATCCTCTTCAGGTAGAGCCAGAAATTCTTTTATGGTAAGTTGGGTTTTGAGTTGAGCCATGAGTAGTTTTATGGCTAGAGGATGACTTGACTATAATTTTAGATTAAACGATGTTTGCTGTAGATTGAGTCTGCTAAAACTACTAATTATCCTACTTAGGACAAACACTGGTGTAGTATCTCTTTCCATCGCTGTGTATCAATTGACCAAATGACCTGCATGTTTGAGGTTTGATTGAGTACATTCAGTTCATCCACCACTGTTTGACCCCTGGTTATCACGCCAGTAGTTTCCACATCTACAAAGTATTCTCCTTGACTAGTAATAATATCAGGCTCAAGAGCGATCGCCATAGCCACGGGGTCAGCTAAAGTTAAACCAGGAGCATTTTGAATTTGTAAACTAGCAGCTACGGCGGTTTTATTGCAATCCATTGCTAATCTGGCTGTAGCTGTACCAATGTTGGTAATCACTTCCATTTCTGATGGGGTTAAGGCAGCATCGTGGCGACTCAGTTCCCAACCCACCATTTCCATAGTCATCCCACTGTGAAAAACTATTTTCGCCGCTTCTGGATCTACCCAAATATTATATTCTGCTGCTGGGGTAACATTTCCCACTGTGTTTGCGGCACCACCCATAATTACACAACGCTTGACTAAACTAGCAATTTCCGGGGCACGAAGCAGAGCTGTGGCAATATTTGTTAAGGGCCCCAGGGTGACAAGGGTAATTTCGTTGGGGTGAGATTTGATTGTGTCAATGATGACATCAACTGCGTGGAGTGATCGCGGTTTGTTTTGGGGCTCTGGGTAGTGCATATTACCCATACCATCTTCACCATGAAACCAATCAGCATAAACAGTTTCTTGCAGCATAGGTTTGTTACAACCAACAAAGACGGGTGTAGAAGCATTACACACTTCCAGAGTATAAAGGGCATTTTTAGTCCCTTGCTCAACAGCTACATTCCCATTGACAATAGTAATTGCCTCCACTTCTATGTCCTGCCAGCGATGAGCCATAATTAGAGCAACGGCATCATCTGAAGCAGTATCCGTATCAATCAAGAATTTATCCATGAGAAAAAAAGTTAGGAGTTAGGGGTGAGGAAGAATTATTTTCTCATGAGAGGCTGGTTGAGCGAAAAAGAAAAGGACACAAGCCCCCAAATTTATTTATGGAAACTCCCCTGCTCCCCTTCGGGTTGCGCCACTTGCTACAACGCAGGGAAATCGCGCAACGCAGTGACTTACCTGCTCCCCTGACTCTAACTGACAGCCACCTCTTCCCCAATATCTCCACACTTCCAATTCTCACTGAACCAGGTATCTTGGCATTACCAAATTGAAGCCCTAGAATTCATGGCATTTGTTGGAGATTATAAAATTACGGCAAAGAAACCAGCCGATAAGTTGACATAACTGCTATCAACCGTCAAGCTATTTTGTGTAAGCATTAAACTGACATCCAAGTAAAAAATCTTGGCTAATTTCGTCAGTTTGACATACTCTAGTAGAGTGCGTAAACAATTACGTACATTTCTTTACTGTTTGAGGAACTATTTAATGACCGCAACTACTCCCCGATTAAAGCACGAGGTTAAAGACCTCGCTCTAGCTCCCTTGGGAAGACAGCGCATTGAATGGGCTGCACGTGAGATGCCCGTTTTAAAACAAATCCGCGATCGCTTTGCCAAAGAAAAACCTTTTGCAGGTCTTCGCATCGTAGCTTGTTCTCACGTAACAACAGAAACAGCAAACTTGGCAATTACACTGAAAGCAGGTGGTGCAGATGCCCTGCTAATTGCTAGTAACCCCCTATCCACTCAAGATGACGTAGCAGCTTGTCTCGTCACCGATCATGAAATTCCTGTCTTTGCTATCAAAGGTGAAGATGACGAAACTTACAAGCGTCACGTACAAATTGCTTTAGATCACCGTCCCAACATCATTATTGATGATGGTAGCGATGTTGTGGCTACCGTGGTTCAAGAGCGTAAAGAGCAATTATCTGAAATTATTGGTACCACAGAAGAAACCACCACAGGTATTGTCCGTTTACGAGCAATGCTGAACGATGGTGCTCTTCCCTTCCCAGCCATGAACGTTAACGATGCTGATACCAAGCATTTCTTTGATAACCGTTATGGTACTGGTCAATCGACCTTAGATGGTATTATCCGTGCTACCAACGTTCTTCTAGCAGGTAAAACAATAGTTGTTGTTGGTTATGGCTGGTGTGGTAAAGGTACAGCCATGCGTGCGGCGGGACTTGGTGCAAATGTAATTGTCACCGAAATTGACCCCATCAAAGCAATTGAAGCAGTCATGGATGGCTTCCGGGTAATGCCTATGGCGGAAGCTGCTCCCCTAGCTGATCTCTTTGTAACTGTAACTGGTAATAAGCACGTCATTCGCTCCGAGCATTTCGATGTGATGAAAGACGGTGCGATTGTTTGTAACTCCGGTCACTTTGATATTGAAATTGACCTCAAATCCTTACGGGAAAAGTCTACAGAAGTGAAGAATGTCCGTCCCTTCACTGAAGAATATCACCTACCTAGCGGTAAATCTGTGGTTGTTTTAGGTGAAGGACGTTTAATCAACTTAGCTGCTGCTGAGGGACACCCCAGTGCAGTTATGGATATGAGCTTTGCCAACCAAGCTTTGGGTTGCGAGTACTTAGTGAAGAATAAGGGTAAATTAGAACCTGGTATGTACTCTATTCCTCGGGAAGTAGATGAAGAAATTGCTAGCCTGAAATTACAGGGAATGGGTATTGAGATTGATTCCTTGACCGCAGACCAAATTGAGTATATCAACTCTTGGACTGTTGGGACTTAATCTTTACCGATAATTTACCTAAGCCGAAGTTGTAAAGCCTAAGCTATAGATAGGTTTTCTAAGGCTATATTACGGGATAGGCAATTTGTCTATCCCTTTTTAGATTCCTGGGGGAAGAATCGATTAAAACTTATTTCTCCTCCCGACCCCTAAGACCTAACCCCAATCCTAATTTTATCCTTGTTGTCACTCATTAAGATCTCACATCCATCAGCTACCTGAAATCCCGCTCCACTCTCTTAAAATGGGTAAAACAAAGGTGATGGGTTTTCTCTGCTCCACTGTCACCCTGACTGTTGTGGTAGTTCCGGAAGAAATTTCTAACTCTGGTCCCAATGAAGATGACCATTTGTAGCCACTGGCGGTTTTGGGATCTAGTTGTAGTTGAGCCAGAGCTTCAATTTTTCCCCCTCCTTCACCCATTAATGCTTTTACCACCTCCGGGTTTCCCACTACGGAAACAGCACCTTCTGGAGTGACAGGGAAGGGTGTAACTTCTGTAATTTTACCGTTAATACCGCCAAATCTTGTGCGTTTGACTGTATCCGGTGTGATTAAAATTTCCATGCCTGGATGAATTCTTTTCCCATCTTCAACAGCAAAATAAGTTACACTCATCATGTCTGTGGCTGACCCTGTGGTTTTCAGAGTTCCTAAACGTGAACCAGGGCTTAAGTATTGTCCTCTAGTAGCGGTGATTTCCACAATACATCCACTGTGGAGACTTTTAATGATACTGTTGTCTGCAACTTCCTTTTGTAAGCGGGCGATGGCTTGCTGTATTTCCTGGATTTGATTTTTTGAACTGTTTGCGGCTTCGAGGTTATCCTGTTCTATTTGTTTGCTACGGGTGTCTAATTTTTCTAATTCGGCGTTGATTTGAGTAATATTATTGGTGTTTTCTTGGTATTTCTGTTGTAGTTCCGTTTCTTGTACCCGCAATTGTTGCAATTGTGCTTGAATCTCTGAGAGATTCTGGCGGCTTTGGCGATATTCTTGTTCTGCTTGTAATACCCGTTCCGAGGAAATTGCTCCCTGTTGTTGTAATTGTCGTTGTTTTACCATTCGCTGTTCTAGGATAGGGGTTAATTCTTGAGCATCTTTGAGCTTTTGCTGTAGGTTAAGACGCTGTTGAGAAATGCTATTTAACCCTTCTTCTTGAATGCGGGGAGTCAATTTTTGAGTATCTTGTAGCCTTTGTTGTAGACTAGTGCGTTCTGCGCTGATGGCTGCGGTTTCTAGTTGGGTGCGTTGTTGACGGACTGCTGTAGTTTTTGCTACTTGTTGTTGGAATTGGGCGAGTTTATCCCGTTGTTGTTGCAATTGTTGCTTTTTATCTGAGGGGTCAATAATTCCTAGGATGTCGTCTTTTTTGACACATTGACCATTGCGGATATCTAAGGATTGCAACTGTCCAGAGATGGGTGATTGCAATTGTAGTACGCGCCTGGGGTTGATGAGTACGCCTTTACCCGTGACGGTGATGGGGATATTGCCAAATATGCTCCAGATTACTCCGAGAATGCCGAAGCAAGCTAATGCAGCCAATGGTAGCCAATCTGTAGGGCTAACTACTTGCATGAGGGTATCTAGCCGTTCTGGGGAAGATAGGCGATTTAGGGCTTGTTGGCGAAAGATACGGGATTTTTTTTCAGGCATAGATTACTATTCTAATGTCCAATCCTCCATTTTTAATTTGTACCGTTAATATGTGATTGCGTTCACGAAGTGTTCTCTCTTAGGGAAGTAAAAACGATGTATCTGAAAGCTTCTCGTAGAGTAGTGACCCCACAATCTGCAGCATTAACGATTGGATGAGATTACCATGTTCCACTAGCTTACGGGAAGCCAAGTTGAGGTAGTCAGCTAACAAAACTTATATTAAAACCCCTTGAAACTAAATTTTGGGTCAGTATAGTATTGAAGTATTCATTTTCATTTAAAATAGAGGTCTGAGAAAATGAAGAAAGAAAAGCATAAAAAGTATACAAAGTCAAAACTGACTAAACTCTCATTATCAGAATTAAAAATTGTATCAAGCTCTCAAGGCAGTGGAGTAGCATTGGTCCAATTAGATTCAGATGTTGTTACACGATAGCGATATCGATAGGATATTGATAGCCCCCTTTCCCCCGTATAAGGAAAGAACATATCACAGACCGTTGACAAAGCCAGGAAGAAGTAGGAGAGCAGGGAGCTCTTAGCAAGGGAGAAACCCCATACATGAATGTAGAGAGCAGCGCGCAGAAAGGGGGTCTCCCCCATGAGCGACTGCATCAAGAAAGGAATTATTGAGCCTTATGCTTATGCATCGCAGCACAATAATTTCTAATTCTTCCACAAATAAATTTGGGGCTTGTATCCTTTTCTTTTTCGGTCACCTTAAGTGGGTGTGGAAAGCAACAAACAGCATTGGAAGTAATCCAGTCTCCCTAAGATTGAAATCCCAGTTGGGTTATCGGTTTAAGTTTTCTGATACGATAAAACATAACTTTATACTCCCCACCCCTTGCGTGTCAGAACTCCCACGGTCTTACAAATGGAAGCAGTCGAATGCGGAGCTGCTTCCTTAGCTATTGTTCTTGCCTACTACAATCGCATTGTCCCCTTAGCGGAACTCCGTATTGAATGCGGGGTTTCCCGTGATGGAAGCAAAGCCTCTAATGTGATTCTGGCTGCGAGACGCTACGGAATGGAAGCCGATGGCTTTAAGGCAGAAGATATAGAACAAATTAAAGAATTATCTCCTCCCTTTATTGTCTTTTGGAAGTTCAATCACTTCCTGGTGGTGGAAGGGTGGAATAAACATTGGGTGTTTCTCAATGACCCCGCAACTGCTCCCCGCAGGGTGTCCTGGGAAGAATTTGACGAGGGGTTTACCGGGGTGGTGCTGGTGATGGAACCCGGTGATGATTTTTACCCAGGGGGTCGTAAACCCAGTGTGATTTTCGCCTTAACTGACCGTTTACGGGGTTCTCTGGGGGCGATTTTATACTCAATTTTCGCCGGTTTTTTGTTGGTGTTGCCGGGATTAGCAATTCCCGTATTTAGTCAGGTGTTTGTGGATCAGGTGCTGGTGGAAAACCGCAGCGAATGGTTGCGTCCCCTGATTTTGGGAATGTTACTGGTCACGGTGTTCCAAGGAATACTCACCCTGTTGCGATTGCGATATTTACGCAAGCTACGGATTAAGTTAGCGGTAGGGATGTCTGCCCGTTTTCTGTGGCATATTCTGAGATTACCTGTAAGATTTTATGCTCAAAGGTATGCCGGAGAAGTGGGTAACCGCTCCAGTTTAAACAATAAAGTAGCTCAGGTATTATCTGGGCAATTGGCAACCACGGTGATTGATGCAGTAATGATATTATTCTACGCTGCCGTGATGTTTGCCTATGACTGGGTACTGACTTTAATTGGTATCTGTTTTTCTGCTATCAATGGCTTAGCGTTGCATTGGGTAGCTAGACGGCGGGTGGATGCAAATATGCGTTTAGTGCAGGATTGGGGGAAAATTGCGGGAGTGAGTATTGCTGCACTCCAGAGTATGGAAACCTTGAAAGCATCGGCTTTGGAGTCGGATTTCTTTTCCCGGTGGTCTGGTTATTATGCTAAAGCAGCCACCTCCCAGCAAGAGTTGGAAGTCACGAATCAAATGTTAGGGGTTTTACCCGTATTACTCACCTCCTTAACCTCAATGTTTATTTTAGTTGTTGGGGGTTGGCGGGTAATGGATGGTCATCTCACCATTGGGATGTTGGTCGCGTTTCAGAGTTTAATGTTGAGTTTTCAGCAACCTGTGAATACTTTGGTAGAGTTTGGGACTACTCTCCAGGAATTAGAAGGGGATTTAAATCGTTTAGATGATGTGTTGGGTAATTCTCTAGATATAGAACTAGAGAAGAGGAGAGGGGGAAGTGTGGGGAGTGTGGGGAGTGTGGGAAGTGTGGGGAGACAAGGAGAAATCCAAAATCCAACCCCCCCTGTATCCTCCCAAGGGGGGGAATCCAAAATCCAAAATTTAGAGGGTTATGTAGAATTACGTAACATCACCTTTGGTTACTCCCATGTAGATCCACCATTGATTGAGAATTTCAATTTATCCTTGCAACCAGGACAGCGACTGGCTTTGGTGGGTGCAAGTGGTTCCGGAAAATCTACCCTAGCTAAACTTATCTGCGGACTTTATCAACCTTGGGAAGGAGAAATTCTCTTGGATGGGATTCCCAGAGGAGAAATTCCGCGAGAGGTGTTGGCGATTTCTTTGTCTTTGGTAGAACAGGATATATTTCTCTTTGGAGGCACAGTGCGGGATAATTTGACTTTGTGGGATGGGACAGTCCCAGATGAGGATTTAGCCCAAGCTTGTCGAGATGCGGCTATCCTGGACGCTGTAATGGCAATTCCAGGAGGATATGATGGGGAGTTGCTGGAGGGGGGTGTAAATTTAAGTGGGGGACAAAGACAACGGTTAGAAATTGCTAGGGCTTTGGTGAAGAATCCAGCAATTTTTGTCATGGATGAAGCGACATCTGCATTGGATACCCAAACTGAAGAAATTATTGTGTCAAACCTCAGAAAACGCAACTGTAGTTGTATTTTGGTCGCCCACCGCTTAAGCACAATTCGGGATTGCAATGAGATTATTGTGTTGGATGGGGGTAAGGTAGTGCAACGAGGTACTCATGAGGAGTTATGGGATGAAGGGGGAGAGTATGAAAGATTGATTCGTTCAGAAGGGTGATATCAGTGACATCAATCATCTAATCATTCAGTATTTGTCCTGAAAAAATTTTTTCAATGGGTACTTCAACATCGGAAAAAGCTAAAGGTACAATTTTTCCTGTAACGCATTCTAACTTGATACGATAGCTGATTTTTTCTGGTTCCCGGAAAATAAAAACTTTTTTCGCTTTGACATCGACAACCCAATATTCTAAAACCCCAGCTTGAGCATAAATGCGTTGTTTTTCATTTAAATCCTTACTAAGTACTGAATCAGAAATTTCAATTAGCCAAAAAATATCCTCACTGAAAGGATGATGCTGACTATACTGAAACCAAGGAAGTTTCACAACTGCAATATCAGGTTCGGGTTCGGAATCTGCTAAAGTAATAGGACGAGCTTCACGGATCCAAGCACGATCCTGTAAACGAGTTCGTAAGTAATTTGCCAGTCCTTCCCCATAAACCGTATGAAATGGGCTTTATGGAGTCATTTCTACAATTTCTCCCGATAATAGCTCCACAATGCAACTATATTTGTATTTTGGTAGCGCACCCCTTAATTACAATTCGGGATTAAGCAAACGGATTCGCAAACAGAAGAACACCACCAGTTACATCATCAAGCTGTTCCAGTTGGAGTTGTTGAAGTTGTGGTAGTTTCTTTGCTTGATCTTTCTGAGACTTATTAGCTTTGAGTTGTTGTTTATTTGTCATTGTTTTTACCTCATTTACGAGAAATAGATACTTTCTATTGTAGATTCAGTTACCAGATGTAATCCTCATACCCAATCTCAAACTTCATAATTCTTTGAAAATAATTCTCAACAATAGTGTAAAATGGAATTAAGTGGGCAAAAATTTAAAGTTTTGTTATTGAAAGAGTAGGAAGTATAGATCTGTACTACTAGTATTTTTTCCTGCCTACTTAACTAGCCAGAAAATTCAATCTGTGAGTTCAATTGAATTTTCAGGAGTGAAATCATGAAACTATATAATAAAAATTGCAATCATCCTGCCAAGCAGAAACCATCCTTGGAAAATAAACCTGTCAAAGGTAAGGAACTGCAAGCACTTACCATCACCGAACTAGATACGATCGCTGGAGCTGGATTAAATTTGGGAAACCACAATGAAACGGTGGTGAAGTTTGCCAATCAGCCTAGTAAACAGCAACCATCCTTGGAAAATAAGCCTACCAAAGATAAGGAACTGCAAGAACTTACCATCGCCGAACTAGATGCGATCGCTGGGGCTGGAATTGGCACAAGTCCCATTTACGAACCATAACCAAACAATTGTTAGCCTTACCTAACTGACGAATATGCGTCTAGTATTATTAGTTACAAAGTAAGGGCGTATTATGCTACGCCCTTAATACTTGTTTTTTCCGCCTGTTTCCTGGGTTTCCACTTTGCCAAAATCTGGAGAATAGTCGTATGATTGACAACTTCAAACCAACCATTCAACAGATGGATCTTCTCCAGGCTGAACAACGTTACTCTGAAGCAGAAGCCCTATGCAATCAAACCATCAAAGATTTACCATCTTCCCAACAAGGGTGCATGGTTCAGATAAGCTTGCAAAACCGCCTTGCATCCATTCTAGAAGCCCAGTCCCGCTACGATCAAGCCCTCGCCACAGTTCATTCCGCACAAGCAACTTTAGAAACAATCAAAGTCAGTATATACCCTTATATAGCTCTTTCCTTGGAAATAACAACCTTGTCTACCCTTGGCACTCTCCAACGCATTCAAGGCAATTATGCTGAAGCAGAACAAACTTACCAACGGGCAATTCAACTCATAGAAACCCAAGACACAGAGCAATATCAATCTAAAAAGACTCAGCTTGCCAATAATTTAGCAATAGTCTATAAATACTGGGGCAAATTTGATGCAGCCGAACGTCTCTATCAGCAAACATTAGCCACCTTACGATCACAATACGGCAACCACCATCCAGATATTGCCGCAATTTATCATAACCTGGCAGGACTCCATCATGCCCGTGGAAACTACCAAACCGCAGAAACTTGGGCACGTCAATCCTATCAACTCCACCTAAAATTATTTGGCTCCCACCATCCTCAAACCATTGCAGATGAAGCAGCATTAGGTTCGATTTTACACGGACTTAAGCAATGGGATGAAGCGATTACATACTTTAAAACAGCCATTAACTTTTTTGAACAACAGTTTGGTTCAGTTCACTACGATGTTGCTCTTAATCTCAATAATCTCGCAGCATCTGAGCAAGCTAAGGGTAATTTATCTCAAGCCGAACAAGTCTATCGACGCGCTTTAGAAATAAAAACTCAACTCTTAGGTGAATTCCATCCCGACATCGCTATTACCTTAAATAACCTCGCATCTGTATTGAAACAAAGAGGAAAAATAGCAGAAGCCAAGAAATTTTTTGAGCAAGCAAGAGCAATTTTTGCAACTACCCTTGGTCAAGAACATCCTAACACCCAAATCTGTGAAGATAATATTAATTCATTGGCAATTGTCAAATAAATATCTGGATTACAAAAATACCAAACTTGTTAATTGAACCTGCGGAATGTGGGTTCTAAGCCTTAATGCTGCTGACATATAAACAATTCCTTCTATTAATTCCGCTTTTTTAAGCTTTGGCATCTTTTCATAACGACGCTCAAATTCAATTCGAGTCAATTTATCTCCATTTTCTAAGGGAGGAATTGTTGAACCAGGCTTGGTAATAATTTGAGTCATAATTATTACTCTAAATCTCTACCTTGAAAATTTTTTGCTTATTTATATATTAAAGTTTTATGAAAATCTGACCATCACAGAGATTTTTTATGTGTAGAATTTAGCGATCGCATTCTTTAGAATAGGTGAGATAAAATGCGATCGCACAACTGTAGTTGTATTGTGGTAGCGCTAGGTCATAAAAAATGCGGATTTTTCTTCCTAGAGATAGATGTAATTGAATAGGTAAATACTAAGATTTAGATGTACAAATTTCTGCAGCTGAGCAGAAGTTGGAGGACTTTATGAAAAATCAAATAAAAGAAGGGGAATACTCATCTACATCTGTTTCTATTCCCTCAAACTTCTCCAAGCTCACACTATCTGAATTAGACAATGTGTCAGCAGGTTCTCACACAAGTTCTTACATTATTAGAAGAAGGATTAGTATTGAACGAAAAATCAATGTGAATGGCATCAAGTATTGTTATAGTTACAAGAATGTTAACGGTGTTGTAACCATCAATACGGAATGTTAAACCGTGATAGAAAACGTTTAATGGGGATACCCGGAGAAATTCCCCTGTTAACATGAAAATTCCCTAGTAAACTTAAGTCTACTTCGCCTATTAGCCCGAAAATTCATTTCTGGGTGGGTGTGAAAGCTAACTCCTGACGTTTAAACAATCGCATTTTTGTCATAGTACGGAATCTTGCCCTTTGCCTATTAAACCCATAGACATAACTTATATTCAAACTCTGGCAGGTGGCACAAGCGGAGCATACCCCTAAAATTCAAAAGTCAAAATTACTTTTTGGTATTTTGTAACGAAAGGCTAACCTCAACTAGAAGCTTACTTCGACCGTAGCACTGGTTGAGGTCTTATTGTTTTGTTTTCCACCCCTCTCCCATGACAGAAAAAGCCCTCCGGGAACTCGCATCCATCCTCAACCCCACCAACCACATCCCCCCAGGAGAAACCCCCCTATTAATCGCTGTGGGTGCTGTAGGTAAATCCTTAGGGATAGCCATCCGTCCCCCCGCTAAATCGGAAAATTCCCATACTCTAGAAGGAATAGCCCGCGCTTCCGGTTTCCGTACCCGTCGCGTCACCCTCACACCCAACTGGTGGAAAACAGATTGTGGTTCCCTCCTGGCTTTTACCAAAGAAGAAAATCAACCCGTCGCCATCTTACCCGTCAAGGCAACAAAATATGAGATACTAGACCCATTAGAATTGACCCATTCCCCTGTCAATCGCCACACTGCTGCAAAACTCGCACCCATCGCCTATACCTTTTATCGTCCTTTCCCTAATAAAGAACTTACAGTCTGGGATGTACTGCAATTTACTTTCAGAGGACATAACGCAGACTTCTCAAAAATACTCTTGGTAGGTGTAATTGCCACCTTATTCGGCATGGTAACACCCCAAATCACGGGTATGCTCATCGACTACGCCATTCCCGATACCAATCGCCAATTATTAATCCAAATGGGACTGGGCTTGTTTGCTACCAGTTTTGGGGTGATGATATTCCAATTGGCTCAAAGTTTCACCATTCTCAGATTACAAACCCAAGTCAGTTTTGATACCCAAGCTGCTGTTTGGGATAGATTACTGAAACTCAAACCTGCTTTTTTCCGCCAATATTCCATCGGGGATTTACACAACCGGGTGTCCGCCATTTCCCAGATACGTAACCGCCTCAGTGGTAGCATTTTGCGGACTCTGTTTACTAGTGTGTTCTCCCTACTGAATCTGGGATTGTTGATGATCTACAGCTTTCCTCTAGCATTGGTGGCAACGGGCATTGCGTTGGTGGCAATAATTATTACTACTATATCTGGGATAATTATTAGACAAAAAATGCGTCCCTTACAACAACTTTCTGGGGAAGTTTTTGGGTTGACGGTGCAGTTAATCGGGGGAGTATCCAAACTGCGAGTAGCGGCGGCAGAGGCAGAGGCATTTGCTTGTTGGGCAAAGAAATATACTCAGCAGGTAAAACTAATCTTGAGTACCCAGTTGGTGGAAGATTTGCTCACAGCTTTTAATGTCATCTTACCCCCAGTCAGTTCTATGGTGCTGTTTGGGTTGACTGTGGCTTTAATGGGACAATCCCAGGAACAGGGACTATCTACGGGGACATTTCTGGCATTTAACGCTGCCTTTGGCATATTTATCACCAGTGCCACCAGATTAAGCAATACCCTAATTGATATCTTAGAAATCACCATTTTATGGGAACGTGCCCAACCCATATTACAGACATCAACAGAGGTTGATGCTCACAAGTATCATCCCGGCAAGCTTAATGGTGGCGTAAAATTAAACCAGTTATGCTTCCGTTATCGTCAGGATAGTCCCCTAGTTTTAGATGGTACCACCTTGGAGGCGCGACCAGGGGAATTTATTGCCATTGTGGGAGTATCGGGAAGTGGTAAATCCACCATTGTGAGATTGCTGTTGGGCTTTGAAACCCCAGAAGCGGGAACCATATTTTATGATGATAGGGATTTGTCAGGATTGGATATTGCCGCAGTGCGACGACAGTTGGGGGTAGTGCTGCAAAATGGGCGAATCATGAGTGGTTCCATTTGGGAAAATATTGCTGGGGGTGCCATTGTCAGCCAAGATGAAGCTTGGGAGGCGTTGCAAATGGCAGGGTTAGCCGAAGATGTGCAAACAATGCCTATGGGTATACATACAATTATCTCCGAAGGGGGCGGGAATTTATCCGGGGGACAGCGACAGAGGTTATTTATTGCCCGTGCTTTGGTACATAAACCGCAGATATTATTGTTTGATGAAGCGACATCTGCATTGGATAATCGTACCCAGGGGATTGTAACTCAAAGTTTAGAACAGTTGGGGGTGACTCGTGTGGTAATTGCCCATCGTTTGAGTACCATTCGTCATGCAGATAGGATTTATGTGTTGGATAGGGGGAAAATAGTCCAGCAGGGGAGTTTTGAGGAATTGGCGGTGGTGGAGGGATTGTTTGCTGATTTGATGGCGCGACAGATGGCGTAGAGTGGGGAGCAAGGGAGCGGAAGAGCAGAGGATTTTAAAAATCAAATACCTCGTTGTTCAAAGTAGCAACAAGTAATTTTGACTTTTGACTTTATACCAATTCAAATAATGTTTGCGACACATAAATTTTTTGTAGGGAACATCTACAACTTTTTGGTATGTTAAATTATCTTACTGGTGCCGTGCCTTACCCATCTGTCCTATTCTTTTTTCAAAATGGCATTAATATTTTTTTATGTGATTGAAGCGAGGTAAAAATGATATGAAAAATATTTTTTTGACAATTGCGATCGCTATTTTTCCCCTAACAATCATCAGTTGTAAGAATTCATCTTCCAATACAGTTAACGAAACAGCAAATACAGCCACACCAACTCAGGTAGATGCCCAATCATCAAACAACACTACTCCAATTAGCAACGAAGGTAGTAAAACAATAGAAACCGATATTTTTAAGCAAAATAATCTCGACAATAAACCCAAATTAGCTACTATCAAAAATATAGTTAATGGTGACTTAAAATGCTATGTCACTTTAGTTGATAACAAAGGTAATAAAAGGGAAATAGGGGCAACTTTTGAAGTTTGCGAGGAAAAAGACAAATTCTTAAACAAGAAAGTTAATTTAAGCTATAAAAATGTCAAAGTTAATGATTGTGAAAGTGCAGAGCCTTGTGGCAAAACAAAAACAGAATCCTTAATTACCACAATGAATATTGTGGGAGATGAATCATCAACCACATCCGATCAAAATAACTCCCAAACCCTCAGCAATGGTGAATGGAAAATCGTCATTGGTAACAGAAGATCTTGGTCTGGTGTAAATGGTACAGGTAATTTAAGTTACCGTGGATGTAATACTAAGGGTCAATGTCTGGAATTGACAGGAGGTAAAGTGACCTGTAGACAAGGTATGTGTACCACAGGCTGGAAAAATGGTAACTATACCTATATAGTTAAACAACCAATTACTGAAGGTAGCCAACAAAATAATTCATCATTGACAACCTTGGAAGTACGTAAAAACGGTAAAGTTATCCTTGCAGCCAAAGGGTTTAAAACAATTAATTAGAATTGAAAAACAAAAAAATACCTAGCTGGCTGGGAATGCGTCATCAGAGGATTTAAGCAATGGGATATGTAGTTTCAACTGCAAATATGAAAGGTGGAGTCGGTAAAACTACTCTTACCGTTAATATTGCTACTTGTTTAGCAAAAAATCATGGTAAACGAGTTTTAGTACTGGATTTGGATACTCAAATTAGTGCCACACTAAGTTTGATGTCACCAATGGAATTTGCTAAACGACGAAAAAAAAGACAGACTTTTAGATATTTACTCGATCAAATAATTAATCCAGATTCCAAGCCCAAGTATATAATTCAAGACATTATTCAACCGAATGTTTGTAATCTATCAGGACTTGATTTATTACCCGGAGATATTGACTTATATGATGAATTTCTGGTATCAGAAATGCTACATGAACAAGCAGTAGCCTTGGGTGAAAACAACTTTGAAACTATTTGGAATCGCTTTGAGAGGGTACTGCTAGGAAAAATATTAGAACCAATTCGTCAGGATTATGATTTTATTATTCTTGACTGCGCTCCTGGCTACAATCTTTTAACTCGTAGTGCTTTAGCTGCTAGTAATTTTTACATCCTTCCTGCAAAACCAGAACCATTATCTGTAGTAGGTATTCAGTTATTAGAAAGAAGAATTGGACAGTTAAAAGAAAGCCACGAACAGGAAGCAGAAATAGACATTAAAATCCTGGGAATAGTCTTTACAATGTCAAATACTAATTTATTAACTGGCAGATACTATAAACAAGTTATGCACCGTGTTAATCAAGATTTTGGTAGTAACAAGATTTTTCAGACCCAAATACCCGTAGATGTAAATGTAGCTAGAGCAGTTGATAGTTTTTCTCCTGTTGTTATCAACAGTCCTCAGTCAACTGGTTCAAAAGCATTCTCTCAGTTGACCCAAGAATTACTGCAAAAGCTGTAAACTTGACACAAGGGGTGAGTAAATATTTACACACCCCACTGACTATTTACAAATTAATTCCGCTTACTTTTTACTTTTTTCTGCCCTCGTTGAATTTTGAGCAGCAATTTTCTTTCCTAAAACTTCTACAGCTTTAGCAAATTGTGGATCTTTGAGAGTACCAACATTTTGCCGCTCTTTTAACCATAGAGTTTTCCGTTCTTCATCACTCATTTCCAACTTGATATCAGGGGCAATTCCTTGCTTATTAAGATCTCTACCACTAGGAGTAAAATATTTAGCAATTGTGACTGCTACACCAGAACCATCGTCTAGGGGACGTACTGATTGCACTAATCCCTTACCAAAAGTCTTAGAACCAAGTAAAGTCGCCCGTTTATTGTCCTGCAAAGCACCAGAGAGAATTTCACTGGCACTAGCACTACCTTTATCCACTAGGATTACCATCGGTTTCTTCGTTAATGACCTACCTCTGGCAACTTCCCGTTCCCTTTCCCCGAAACGACTCTTGGTAGAAACAATTGTCCCTTTATCCAACCACATACGGGCAATTTCCACACTAGAATACAGCAACCCACCAGGATTACCACGCAAGTCTAAAACAAATCCTACGACTCTCTTACCTTCTAAAGTCTTGATTGCATCTCGCATTTCCTTACTGGCATTAGCACTAAATTGCTTGAGACGAATGTAACCAATAAGACCTTGTGGTGTTGATTGTTGAGAAAAATTGACTGGGTGAATTTCAATCTTTGCCCTGACAATTTTCACATCTTTCTGCTTGCCATTACGCAAAATTGTCAGAATTACACTAGTTCCTACCTTACCGCGAATGAGGGAAACAGCCTGATTTGTATCTATCCCTTCAGTACTTTTACCATCTATCTTGGTAATAATATCCTTGGCTTGTATCCCTGCCTTAAAAGCTGGTGTATCTTCAATCGGGGCAATTACAGTTAGCTTTTTTGTATCCTCATCCATCCCTATTTGGATCCCAACCCCTGTTAACTCCCCAGAGGTATCCACCTGCATATTCTTGAATTCCTTTGGATCCATAAACCGGGTGTAGGGGTCATCCAGTCTTTTCAGCATTTCCCGGATGGACTTATAAGCCTCTTCTTTGTTGCTATATGGCTTATTCAAATATTCTCGACGAACAGCTTGCCAATCTACTTGATTAAAAGTTCCATCTACATATTGGCGATGAATAATTTGCCATACTTCGTCCACCAATTCCTTGGGACTTTCTTTGAATAAAGCTTGTCCTTGAGAGTGGATGCCTAGGCTAGTAACAGCAATTGTAGATAGCGTTACTGCCGTCGCACCTAAAACAAGCCCATTTTTATTAATCACCATAATGACAGCTGCTCGGCTAGATAAAAAAATAGTCAGTATGCCCAATCTAACACAGCCTTCACTGTTCAGACTGGGCATACGTTATTATTTCCTTATAAATATTTTGCGATCCGGCTATCTGAGTGATAGTTGATACAAAACTTATGGAAAATTTTAAGGTTCTACCCAAAGTCCGTCAACTTTTATTAAATTAATTAACTCTTCTACACCTTGATCTTCGGGAACTTTTTTAATTTCTTCCCTGCCGCGATAGAGAGAAATATAACCAGGGGTTTTGCCAACATAACCATAGTCAGCATCCGCCATTTCTCCTGGCCCATTTACAATACAACCCATAACGGCAATATCCAAGCCGGTGAGGTGTTTCGTGGCTTCCCGGACTTGATGTAAAACTGACTCTAGGTTAAATAAAGTCCGTCCACACGAGGGACAGGCCACATATTCTACCATAGTTTTCCGCAGACCTAAAGCCTGAAGAATACTATAGCATACAGGAATCTCTTTTTCTGGTGCTTCTGTGAGGGAAACGCGAATAGTATCGCCAATACCATCAGCTAATAAAGTAGCAATGCCCGCAGTGGACTTAATGCGTCCATACTCACCATCACCAGCTTCCGTGACTCCTAAATGTAGGGGATAATCCATACCGAGTAAATCCATCTGCTGTACCATTAGGCGATAGGCAGCAATCATTACAGGCACACGAGAAGCTTTCATGGAAATTACTAGGTTGCGGAAATCGAGAGATTCGCAGATGCGAATAAACTCCAGAGCAGATTGCACCATACCTTCTGGAGTATCCCCATAGGTAAATAGCATTCTTTCTGCCAGGGATCCATGATTAACCCCAATCCGCATGGCTTTACCTTGATCCCGTAAAGAAATTACTAAGGGTTCTAGAGTCTCGCGGATTTTGTCACCAATTTCCTCAAATTCACTGGGAGTATATTCTGTTCTATTAGAGTCTGGTTTTTCAAACACATATAACCCTGGATTAATTCGTACCTTTTCTATGTGTTTGGAAACTTCCAAGGCAATTTTCATCCCGTTGTGATGCACATCAGCAACGATGGGTACATCTTGATAAGTTTTGATTAACTTTTCTTTAATTTCTGATAAAGCTCTGGCATGAGCCATACTAGGCACGGTTACACGGACAATTTCGCAACCAATTTCATGGAGACGACGAATTGCCCCTACAGAGCCTTCAATGTCCAGAGTATCTTCATTAATCATTGATTGCACCACCACGGGGTTGTTTCCCCCAATAATGACGTTACCAACCCTTACAGGGCGGGTTTTGCGCCGTTTAATGGTGGTATCAAAAGTCTGTTGACTGGATACGGCATTTGCTGTTGTGGGTGTGGGCAGAGTTTGCATAACCTCTTTGCTGTAACGAAAATATCAGATTTTCTTAGTCTCTGCTTTTCAGATTGCCATATTTAGGTTAATTTTGAACCAAAATAATCCAACCGATTAACTAGCGCTCACTAACTTTTCACCGTTTAACATTTTATTAGCAGCTTCCAACAGAGCTTCTTCCAAATAGGGTTTAGTAAAGTAACCGCTAGCACCTAATTCAACAGCCATTTTTCGGTGTTTATCCGCACCTCTGGAAGTTAACATAGCGATGGGTAACTTTTGTAAATCAGGGTCTTTTTGAATGCGAGACAATAACTCTAAACCATCACATCTAGGCATTTCAATATCGCAGAACACCAAATCGCAAGGTAAACCAGAGCGTAATTTATTCCAAGCTTCCTGACCATCTCTTGCTTGTTCCACACGATACCCTGCCTTATTAAAGGTTAAGGATAGTAATTCTCTGACTGTAATTGAGTCATCTACAATTAACACCGTGGGGTCACTCTTTCTTGACGCTGGTTCTGAAGTAATTGGAGGAGAATTTTGCTCCCAGAATGAACTAACACCACTTTGGTTAGGCGTACGTCCTTGGAAGATGTCAATAATTTCTAAGACATCAGCAATGGGCATAATTCGTCCATCACCAAGGACTGTTGCACCTGCTACACCAACGGGTTTAGGTGCTGGGCCTTCAAATTGTTTAATCGCAATTTCTTGTTCATTCAACACCTGATCGACTTCTAAAGCCAGTAAACTATTAGCAGATCGCACAATAATTGCGGACATCATATCATCATCACGATTACCGCCGTAGACACTACCACGACTCAATTGACGATTGAATGTTAATAAATCCTTCAGGGGTTTAAATGGTAGTTTGGTATCATGCCAATTAATAAATACTTGTCCTTCGGCATTATATTGAACCTGTTTTGAGTCGATATCTAAAGTGTCTTCTACCCCATCCATAGGGAAAGCAATTCGCGCTTTATTTGATACACAGAACAGGGCTTTACAAATACTCAAAGTTAAAGGTAGGCGGATGGTAAAGCTAGTTCCCTTACCAATAGTGGAATCAACATTAATGATACCTCTAATCTCACCAATTTTTGTCCGAACAACATCCATCCCTACTCCTCTACCACCTAACATATCAGCTTGCTCTTTGGTGCTGAAACCGGGATGAAAGAGCAATTCATAGGTATCTTTAGGAGATAGATTTTTTGCTTCTTCTGGGGTAATTAAACTCATCTTCAAGGCTTTTGCTTTCACCTTTGCAGGATCAATCCCTGCACCATCATCGCTCACAGAAATTACAGTTTGATTACCTTGGTGGAAAGCAGAAACATTGATAGTTCCTGTTTCATTCTTACCTGCGGCTATACGTTCCTCTGGGGTTTCAATTCCATGAGCGATCGCATTATTCAGTAAATGATTCAGAGGATTACCTAGATGTTCCAGAATCATTTTGTCAATTAAAGTATCTCGACCTTGGATGTCTAATTTGACCTGCTTACCAGATTTAATGGCATTATCCCGCACACCTCGCGGTAAAATATCTGTGGCGATGGAAAATGGTTCCATACGCGATCGCGTTAATCCCTCTTGTAGCTGAGTTGTTACCTGTCTAAATTGTCGAGCTACCTGCTCACTTTCTTCGACAACAAATTCAATATCACTGGATGACTCCCGTACCCGGACAATTAATTCAATCATTTGTTGGGATAAGGTATGGAAGGGAGTAAAATGATCAATTTCCAGTTCTGTTAAACCCCGGTCATTTTCTTCATTCACCCCTGAATCTTTCTGTTTACGACTGGCTAATAATGAGGCTTCTAGCAAGGAATGCTCGTATAGTTCCTGCATTCTCGACCCTACATCACTTAATTGATGTACCTGATGTAGTAAATTATCTAATGATTGCCGTAAACGCTCCTGATCTTGCTCTAAGGAATTACGATTAACAACTAACTCACCCACCAAATTACTCATATCGTCCAGATGTTTAACTGGCACTTTCATCAATTGTTCAAATCTGGATACGCGAGAGTTAGAATTACGTTTAGGAGAATCTGCCGTTTTTAGCGGTACAGATGCTTTCAGCATTTCCTCTAAATCTTTAAACCCATCTGCAAAGGCATCATCAGCAGATGGGTTTAATGTATCGTACTCAACTTCTGTCTCTGTATCTTCTTCTTGTTGAATAGCTAATTCTGGAGTATCTACATCCAATAAAGCTTCCAAGTTAGCAAATTCTGCTTCTACATTGACATTTTTGGTGTCCGATGTAATGTCCTCACTAATTAATGCTTCTAAATTAGCGAAATCATCTTCATCTGTGGTGTTTATATTTTCAACTATTTGATTGTTTGTGTTTTCAGGCAGCTCAGAATCCAAGTTTATGGTTTCTGTTTCCGTAGTTGTGACTGAAGCTAATGTTGATGATACTGATACATTTTCATCCGTGGGATTACTTGCAGTTAATAACTCATCTGTATCTAGTATTTGTTCTTCGATAACTTCTTGTACATTTTCTTCATTAAATAATTCTGCATCATTATTGATAAAATCAATTTGTGAGTCTTTAGAAGCATTCACATTTTGGATATTCACCTCCGAAGGCAGTACTTTTTCTATTTCTATTGGAGGTGAGATGATATTATCTATATTCTCATGATTTTCTTCTGATGAGAATTCTTGAGATATATCTGATTCTAATGTAGATGAATCATCTATTTTTGGAGAATCTAGATAATTTTCTTCTAATGAGAATTCTTGAGATATATCTGACTCTAATGTAGATGAATCATCTATTTTTGGAGAATCTAGATAATTTTCTTCTAATGAGAATTCTTGGAAT
>NZ_FYBH01000036.1 GCF_900185595.1 Calothrix rhizosoleniae SC01 | reverse complement strand
GTCAGATAATTCCCCCATTAATAGGCACTTTGTACGACATATAGAAACTTTTATTTCAACATCCTCCCACGAAAATTTATACCAATTCTCCAAAATAAAACTACACATGGACAGCAGGGAGAGAATTATCTGTAGCCAGGATTTAGAAAAATGGTATTACAGCCCCATGGCAGAGCGAGTGGCAAAAGTGATGATTCCCATTCCAATCAATATGATGCCTATTGCCATACCAACCTGTTTACTCCCAGCCAAGCCACGATCTAATTGAGGATTTTGTTTCTGAGCTAATTGTTTGGTATTATTCTTAATTCCAAAACCTGAAATAAGCATCAACGGTAATGAAATAATCGTTCCTAGAACTTCAATTGCTAAAAGTACTGGAGGCATAGCATCAGGAGATACGGGAAATAAATGTCCTAAATCTAGGACATACACTAGAAAGTAGGATAGACCTGATATGAAAGATGCCACAAAAGCCCCACGATACCCCTGCCAAACAAAATAGATTAGTAGTAAGCTAGCCAAACTTAGAGTAGTTAGAAAAGTATTAAAACTTCCTAAAATCCAAGGGTTAATATGAGCAAAGCTACGGGTTTCAATAAGTCCTCCTGGAATCAAAGTTGTCAATAAGCCAGAAGATAAAGTTAGGAAAGCAATAACTCCATATCTAATAAAATTTGTAGCTTGGAAAAATTTACTCAATGTAGTCATGTGGGTTACCTCAAGAGTGAATTTTAACGAATTAATAAATGTAAACAACTGAGCGTGAACTAGCGGATTTCATTAGGTTGATAGGGGGTTTCATTAAGTAAATGGCTTACTAGAAGTTTCAGGAAAAACAAAGGTAGAAACCAATCTAATCCAGGGGTTGGGTCAAACAGATATAGATTGCCCAATAGTGCCAAGCTATAAAGTCCCAGTGCTAGGGAGCGTTGCAAATAAAGAGGAATTCTCAAAATCAAGATCGATGAACCAATCAGATAGCTAGACACAATCCAGAAGAAACTCCAATCTGAGTTGCGAAATAATAGTGCTACCAGGAAAATATGAACAAGATGAATGCTGACAAAGACTAAGTGATTCTGCCAAGTTTGTTCCCTTCGATGAAACCAGCGTTTGGCAGAAGAAGTAGCATTAGTGAGAATTCCTCCTATTAGATCAAATCCCAGAAGAGAAATTAATCCTAATTGCCCAAGAGTCCAATCTAAGGGTAGGTTTTGGGCATAAATCGGCGCAACCATCGCAAAAATTGCGGGAGGAATAAACTGTATTAGTAATTCGGCGGTAGTTGCTTTTGGTCCTGCGATCCGATCTAACAAACCTGGCAAACCAGGACGAGGTAATAAATAATTCTTACTGATCGACATTATTGCCCTCACCTCATAACAGTTGTTATGTAATTTAAGATAACAACTGTTATGATAAGTTGTCAAGATAAGTATAAATTTATCTTTTTTGTTTTCTTATGCCCCAACTAGATCGACGCATTGAAGTTTCAGAAGCAGCTTGGAAAGTTATTGTCCGAGAAGGTTTAGACCGTACTAGTATCAGAGCGATCGCTAGAGAATTGGATTGTACGACGGGAGTGGTGACTCATTACTTTCGAGACAAACAAGAATTAATTTTATATGCCCTTGATCGAGTCACAGAAAAACTCAAACAGGCAATGCAGGAAGTAGCCGAGCGACCTGTCAGCGTTGATAGACTAGTAGAGATGCTCTGTGCGTTTTTGCCTCTAGATAATAAAAGGCAAGAAATACTTAAAGTTTGGATAGCATTTCTCGGATATGCAGTGGGTAGAGAGTCGTTAATGCTCGAACACCAAACTAGTGCGGGGCAACTGCGTGAGATAATTATACGGGAATTAGAGGCATTGCAGTCAGCGAAAATAATTCGTCAAGGTATAGATACGGGTGTTGAAGCCAATACCCTCTTAGCTCTGGTAAATGGTATTGCTTTAGACTCTCTAATTCAAAAAAAATGTCTCAATTCCAAGCAACAAAAGATGGTAATTCAACGCTACTTTAACGGAATTACCATTTAGTCTGTTCTTTCATCAACTTCAAAAAAATGGGCGAACCATGCGTTATTACTTATTACTTATTACTTATTACTTAATTCTTAGGCTATATCTCCCATTGCTAACCCTGCTAAATAACCTGTAGTCCAAGCACTTTGGAAGTTAAAACCACCAGTAATACCGTCAATATCTAATATTTCGCCCGCAAAATGAACTCTGGGAATCACTCGGCTTTCCATAGTTTTAAAGTTTATTTGTTTGAGACTGACTCCACCACAGGTGACAAATTCGTCTTTAAACACTCCTTTCCCGTGGATTAAATATTCCCCTTGGGAAAGTTCTGTGATTAATTTATTTAATGTACTTTTAGATACTTCTGCCCATCGAGTATCTGTATCAATAGCTGCCCGTTCAAGGATATATTGCCAGAGGCGATGGGGTAAATTGACACCACGGTGTAGAGCGATCGCTCGTTTTCCTGATGTGTTTTTCACTGTTAACAACTGCTGTCTGAGCTGTTCTTGATTGAATTCTGGTAGCCAGTTAATTGTTAAAGTGGCTTGATAATTACTATCATGTAAAATTCTTGCACCCCAAGCGGATAATTTCAGCACTGCTGGGCCACTTACACCCCAATGGGTAATGAGTAAGGGCCCAATTTGTTCTAGTGGTGTTATTCCTGATACCGATAAACGTAAATGCGCCGAATTAAGACTGACACCTGCTAATTTCCTCAGCTTGGGTTCGGGGATATTAAAGGTAAATAAAGAAGGAACCGGGGGCTGAAGGAGATGACCTAGGTCTTGGGCAATTTTATAACCTATGGGATTACTTCCTGTGGCTAATAGTAAGCGATCGCATTCCAGGACTTCTGCTGACTTGAGAATAACGGCAAAATTTGAGTCTGTGGGTTTGACTTGCACAACAGGTGTGCCAATCCGCACATCTACACCCGCAACCCTGGCTGTTTCCATCAGACAATCGGCAATGGTTTGGGAATTATCAGTCACAGGAAACATCCGTCCATCAGCCTCAGTTTTTAACTTGACTCCCCGTTGTTTAAACCAGGCAATGGTATCTTTGGCTTGAAAGCGAGTGAAAGCGCCTCGTAATGCTTTTCCACCCCGAGGATAATTTAGAGCTAACAAAGCTGGTTCAAAGCAAGCATGGGTGACATTGCAACGTCCACCCCCAGAAATTAATACCTTGGCTAGGGGTTTGCGACTGGCTTCGAGTAAAGTAACCTGGACATGGGGATTAATTTCAGCAGCTGCGATCGCCGCAAAAAAACCAGCAGCACCGCCCCCAATTACAATAATTTTCCGAGTTTGCAAAGACGATATTTTCCCTAATCACTATAAATTCAAATTTATACCATCTAGATTAACGATTTTTCTGTCATTTGCTTACCTTATATTAACCCAAGTTGTTAATTACTCTTGTGAGCGATCGCCTGAATTAATGATAAAGATACGCCCAAAATTTGATAACCTGCAACTTGGGTTATGTTATTATTCTACAGGCTCAAAGTCTTCTTTCATTACCCCACAAACAGGACATACCCAATCATCTGGTAATTCTCCAAATGGCGTTCCTGGTGGTATGTCTGAGTCCAGATCGCCAACTTCAGGAAGGTATTCATAGCCGCAGGTTTGGCAAACATAATTTTCCATTTTGGTTTCCCCTATTTTTGCCTACTGTGTATAAATATTAGAAGCTTTGGGGGATATATTTCTAGATATGTACTTGGAGCATTGACAAAAATTAATGATGGATGGTGATGAAGTGAGGGAGTGGAGGAGTGGAGGAGTGAAAGAGTGAAAGAGTGAAGTACTTTAAACTATCAACCATCAACTACCAACTACCAACTAACAGCTGTTCAAAACCGCCACCAAGTTCGTTGTATATAGCTGAGAAATCCAAAAGCGATCGCAACTAAAAATAATATGGCTATAATTCCACCGGGAATAAAAGTGAGAATTTGTAAACCTCGCAGAATATAAACTGCAATGGCTACTCCCAGGAATATACCAAAACCCTGAGTTAATTTGCGATTGAATTTAGATTGACTCACTTAAATTCTCCTCCACACTATTTTCAATTTGACTGGAAGTCCCTACGGGTATAGGTTCCTAAGCAATTTTCAATCATGATTGGTATTCACCCCGATAAACACTTCAACAAAAATTGACATTATTATCGTTAAAAAAATAACATAACTTGGCAATATCTTTACAAAATTACTGTCAATATAGTCAATAATAGCCACAGACTTTAATATTTATAACAAAGCTGATGTGTTTTACTGGAACTAAAATTATTAAGTTGATATCAATTTCAATTGCATCTGGTTTGTGTTGAGTAATTATTACTATTGGTGTTGAGGAAGAACTGAAATTATGATATCAACTATCTCAGACTCACTTCCTAGAGGTTTAGAAATGCTTCGGAGTCAAGAAAAACAGAATCTATTAATTCAGGGTGAAATATTCATCCAAACAAGTTCACACACTGCTTGGGGTGGTGCTGTAACTGCTTGTATGTATCTACCATTGCTGCGTTCTCAAGTATGGCAACAACTCACAGACTATCCTCGTTGGGTACAATATTTCCCCGACTTAACACGAAGTGAAATTATGCACAAAGGTGAGGTGAAGCGTATTTATCAAGCAGCACAAAAAGCATTTTTATTTTTCACAGCTCAAGTAGAAATTTATCTGAATGTAGTAGAAGTAATAGGTAAACAGATTCAATTCAACCTAGAAAGAGGTAGTTTCAAGGACTTTAACTCCAACTTAGAACTGCAAGATTATGGTCAGGGAACTATTTTAACTTATACAGTAAAAGCCACTCCAGAAATTCCTGTACCATCAATTTTAATTCAACAAGCCATGAACTTTGACTTACCCACAAATATGCGTAAAATGCGACAGGTGATTTGTAAAAGTAAGTAAAATTCATGTCGCGGGCAAGAGAAATTTTAGATTTTTGGTTTGGTAAATCAGATCAACCAGGTTACGGTAAACCGAGGAAAATATGGTTCAGCAAAGAAGCAGAATTTGACAAAGAAATCCGTACCTGGTTTTTCTCAGATTATCAGCAAGCAGCATTCGGATATTTGGATAATTGGGCCGAATTACCACAAAACTGTCTCGCACTGATTCTACTTTTAGATCAATTTCCTCGAAATATGTTTCGTGGTACTCCTGATGCTTTTGCGACTGATTGGCAAGCATTATCTGTAGCACAACAAGCAATTGCCAAAGGCTACGATAAAAAGTTTTTACCAGTGCAACGCTGGTTTTTTTATTTACCCTTTGAACACAGTGAAAATATAGAGCACCAGCACACATCAGTAGAGTTATTTAGACAACTCACAAATTGTGATGATAGTTCTAGTGTTATTGATTATGCTATCCGTCACCGGCAAGTCATTGAACGTTTTGGACGTTTCCCCCATCGCAATGAAATTTTAGGTAGATTGTCTACCCCAGAAGAGCAGGAATTCTTACAAGGGTCTGGCTCATCTTTTTAAATCGCTATGAACAAATATAGGTATTACGCACCAGTTCATACCAAGAGAGAAAAATGATTACGACAGATGGAAAGAAAGAAAAGCTTATGTAGTAAATCTTTCACAATTCTGGACAGTGTTTCATGGGGGAAACCGGTCTACAACGCTGGCTCCTCAAGACCACAGTGTCCTCAAAATCTAAAATCTAAAATCTAAAATGGTATAAGGCGAAAATCCTAAAATAATCGTCAATGGTGGCGAGAAATACTGCAAGGTCTAATTTGATTCCATACAACCCAGCCTTGAGTACCATTATCCAATTTGACTTTGACAAAATCACCCTGCACTTGCATGAACAAAACTATATCCCCCTTAGTTAGTTCTTGAAAAGTACTGGAATTTCTTTGGGGATTGACATGCAAATCGGCTGATTCTCGACCACGAGTAGGTGCAACCTCACGACATAATTGAGATTTTTGGGAGATGAAATTCCGTTCTGGTTTAGTGGCGACTATATTTTCCGTTTTAAATAAAAGTAAACCAGCAATAGTAGTCAGGAAACCTACTACCCCTACCCCAATCATTAAGACTAATTTGTTGTTCAACGAAACTGTGGGGGCTATAGTCGGTGGTACTACTGGTATGGATTTGGGTGCCAATTCCTGAACTGGTTGAGCTCGGGAAGCAGGTTGTTGCCACCTCATGGTTTTGAGGGTTGGTTTTTGGGGTACAATCTCGTAGTCTGGGACACAATCCATAGGTGTGTAACCAGCAGGGTAATCCTTACAAGTGATATCACTAACGGTAAATACCTGGTGTCCCAAACGAAGACTGCTACCAGTTGTCAAAGGCATTTCACCAGCTAAAAGTAATTGTCCATCCAAAATGGGAGGATTTTGTTGGCGCAAATTCCGCAGGTAAAAATTTTGCTTTTGGGGATGGAAAAAAATTTCTACGTGTAAGCCAGATATAGTAGGTTCTAGAAGAACTATATCGCACTGTTCTGGGTCTCTACCAATACGGATTCTACCAGGGTTTTTACTATGCTGGTGTTCCAAAATTTTCCGCATTTTGATTTCCTCATCCTGTACCCACTCTAAGGTGAGTTCATGGAGGGAAATTGTCTCTAAGCTCGGCTGGAGAATTGGTAAACCTACTGCTGAAGTTTGTACCAATTCCTCCAATGCATATAATGTTTCCGTTGCTGTTTGATAGCGATCCTTGAAATGGTAGCGCGTCATCTTAGTGAGAATACTAGCTAGTTCTGAACTCACAAAGGCTAAATGCTGCCATACAATTTCCCCTGTGTGGGGATCATCTTGGAGTTTATGGGGATGAATACCTGTTAGTGCTTGAATTGCCATCATCCCCAAAGCATAAATATCACTGCTGGGACGGGGTACCTTGCGGATATGTTCGGAGGGCATATAGCCTGGGGTTCCCACCGCAATGGTAATATTATTATGACTGGAAGCGATCGCATTTTGTGCGTTTCCCCTTGAAAGCATTGCCAAACGATTCCCTAAAGGCATTACTCTTTGGTTGGTTTCCCTGGAAGTCGTTGCAGCTTGGCTACGTACTTGTTTGATTGCCCCAAAGTCAATGAGAAATAATTTATGATCTAAGGCGTTTCTAATCAGATTATCAGGTTTAATATCCCGATGAATTACCCCTTGAGAATGAACGAATTCTAATATTTTTAATACCTCTATGAGCATCTGGATAACTTGGCTTTCTGTCCATTTTTTCCCTGGAGGTAATTCTTTACCCAGAGGATGCCCATAGATAAATTCTTGTACTAAGTAAAATTCCTGCTTTTCTTCAAAGTAAGCCAACAGTCTGGGTATTTGCTCATGATTACCTAACTGTTGTAAAGTTTCTGCTTCTTTGCGAAATAATCGTCTGGCTGCTTCTAAAACCTTGGGGTCGGTACTAGTAGGTTTGAGATGTTTGAGTACACACTTAGGCTTGCCGGGGAGGTGGATATCTTCCACAATGTAGGTTTGCCCAAAACCTCCCTCACCCAAAACTTTAAGGACTTTATAATGTCCTGCTAGTAACTGACCAATCATATGTTGATGGTGATATATAAAAAATTACTTTTACACTTCCCCATATAGCCTTATTAATCCCTGATAAATATAAATATTTTCTGGTATTTTGGGATGACAAAATAAATGTGATGACATCTTAAGACCATATGCAAAAGGAGCTTGTTTGTCAAAAAAAATAGTAATAAAATTGCCCTGGTAATACATAAATAACAAATCACATAATTTTATGTTGCCAGTTTGGCATATTTTAAAAACCCTTATTTTTATCATTATTTAATAATATAAATATGGTTAAGTAATACACAAATATTTTAAAAAAATAGTGTATGGTACCATGCAATTAGCTGAGGATATGATTAAATTCTGAAACATATAATATCAATTGACAATGATGTTGCATAGAATCTATAAAGGATATAACTATTAAATCTGGAAGAATCGTTGCGAAATTCACTTGATTCCCCTATTAATATGGTCAAATCATATAAGTAGTACAATGCTTGAATTGGATGAATCGTCTAGGTTACAAGACCTATAAGGCTGTAAGGCTTAATTAAATTTTCGAGTCGAAAATGAGTGAACACTGAGCTGTTAGTGTACAGTTTTCCTTTTTTGGAACGATGACCCCTAGGCGACGTTATATTTACGCCTCCTACCAGAACAAAAATCTCCCCATTCAAAAAGAAAAGGGAGATTACTGTTTAAAAATGGCTCTAAGAGAGCAGCTCAGATTATGATCCCAGCGATTTTAGGATCAACTAGTAACGCGGCGAAGGCTTGCAAAAAAGGAAGCAAACGCCTTACGAACACTCGAATTTTTTGGCAAAGCAATGTTAATGAATGTTTACCACCGCTAGCATCTAGATTACCTCTCCTGCACATCGCTTCATCCTCGAGATTAGGTTAACGGCAAAGTTTTCCTTTCATTTGGGATGAAACCAAGAAGCTAGAAATTTAAGAACTGAGACGGCCTTCCACCTATAGTATTACTTAATAATAGGGTTCTCAGTCCGCCATCTTAAATTTCATTACTCAGAGAAGGGCTAACCCTTAATATTAAGGGCTGAGTTGGTGTATATTATCATACATTACTTGCTTCCAAAATATCAAACACCCCATTGGGTTTATTGGTTTTCCAGCTTTATTTCATTTAGACCATACCTTCGGTGAGCTTCCCTGACATAAATATTGTCGAACCTAGTATCGTCATTTCAGTTATCAGTTACCCCATCGATAACTCGAGGGGCTTGAAATAAGGAAAATACTTTTTCTTTTCCACAGATAAATCCGGAGACTTGTATCCTTTTCTTTTTCGGTCAGTCATGCTGCATCGAAAATTTGTTGAGCAGTTAAGTCTAGTTGAGGGAAAGTAGGAGAAACAATTCGGCTATTGCCTTGAAACTGATTCATCCTGTATTCACCGTTAACAAGTTCGCACACAAAGATAGTTGGTTGTTTTGGGTCGCCAAGAAATTTTATTCCTCCCTTAGCTGCGTAATCAGCAATCCAGTATTCAGGGATACCCATTTCCTCATAGTCAGCAAATTTTTTGTAATAATCATCACGCCAGTTGGTACTTACAACTTCAACTACCAATGGAACCGATGGGGCTTGGGTAACTGTTGATTGTCTTTTCCATAACAGTTCATTGTTTAAGTTGTCCAGGTTTAATAACAAGACATCAGGTGAATAAGCTTTGGAATTTACGTCAGGTTTAACCAATGCAGTTTTAGGTATGGTATAGGGTAGGTTGAGTCGGTCAAACTCCACAGTTAGCTTACGTGCTAAAAATCCCACAACTTTTTCATGGTCACCTGTTGGTGGCGGCATCTCGACAATCACCCCATCATGTAATTCGTAGTTTACTCCTGTGTTAGGATACCAATCAATAAATTCTTCAAAAGTTACTAGTTTTGGTAGTGCCTGTGTCATGTTGCACCTTTCTGTTTTTTGATTTTGGGTTTAAGTCTCTTCTACCTCCATCCATCCAAACTCACATAAAACTTAATGATGATGTTTGGATTCTGGGTCAATTCTATCTAACTGAATTGGTTTTTTATCCGTTATTCTATTGACAATCTCTACAACATCCATACCAGTAGTTTGACGTAATTGCTCAATAAAAGATGCCATTTTGGTAGCATTACTACCATCTTGAGCATCAACCATAGTTATATTTTTGACATTAACTTCAGGAATACTAGAAGACATTGCCTTCAACAATATATCTAACTTTTGTAAAAGAAAGATTTCCCTAGCACTAGCACCAGCAGCTTGCCAAGATTCTGCCAAACTCTTTGTTCCTTCTACTTGTGCTTTACCATCTTCAATAATAGTAGCGGCATTACCTTTAGCTTTAGCGATCGCTCTTTCACATTCAGCCTCAGCAGGAGCCACCACATCTGCTACTAGCTGTTGTTCCACTTGTTTGATCCGTTCTTTTTGCACAGCAACTTCTGCTTGAGTCTTAGCAATTTTTGCTCCAACTTCTGATTCTGCTTCCGCTACCATCGCCACTCGTTTGGTAAGTGCATCTCTCACCCTTCTTTCTGCATCAGCCTTAGAAACCTCTAAATCTCGTTCAATCCGTCGTAATGCTACCAGTTTATTATTTTCCGATTCACGAATTATTGATTTTGCCTTAGCATGAGCTTCTGCAATCCGAGCATCCCGCAACATATCGGCTTGTTGTTTGCGCCCAATAGAATCTAAATATTGGACATCATCAGAGATATTTTGGATTTGTAAACTATCTAAAACTAAACCTAGTTTTTCTAAGTCATCTTCTGCTTCATCCAAAAGACTTTTGGCAAAAGCAATTTTATCTTCATTTACCTGTTCCGGTGTTAAAGAAGCTAACACACCCCGAAGATTCCCTTCCAGTGTTTCCTTAGCTAATTGTTCAATTTGTTTTCGGCTTTTACCTAACAGACGCTCAATAGCATTGTGAATTGTCGGTTCTTCCCCAGCAATTTTAATATTTGCCACCCCATCCACTTTCAGAGGAATACCGCCTTTGGAATAAGCATTTGATACTTTCAAATCGATAATCATATTGCTTAAATCCATGCGGAAGGTGCGTTCTAATAGGGGTGTCTGGATACTGCTGCCACCTTTAACTAGACGATAGCCAACGCTACGACCATCTGAAGATTGACTTCTACTACCGGCAAAAATTAGTACTTCGCTAGGCTGACAAATATGGTAAAAATTGCGGATTACCCAATAACCAGCCGCCGAACCAAAGCCAAAAACACCTAATAATAAACCAATTATTTCCATTTTATTTATTCGTGATTAATTATGATTTATTTACGATAGCCAGAGGGAAGGAGTGAAAGGAGTGTGGGAAGTGTGGGAAGTGTGGGGAGCAGGGAGCAGGGAGCAGGGGGACAAAGAGAAGAAATTCTGATAGTTAACCACCAACCACCAACCACCAACCACCAACCACCAACCACCAACCACCAACCATCAACCAACAACTAACAACTACCAACTACCAACTACCAACTATCAACTATCAACTATCAACTATCAACTATCAACTCATTTACTTCCAGTAAGTGTACCCACAACATCAATCCCTAGGGTTTTATTAATACTTTCTAGATACTCAGATAAAATTTCTGGATACACTTTGACTAAACTTGCTAGGGACTTACCATCACCGTTATCCACCACAGTAATTTCGTCTAAAGATAATCTACTGGGAATCTTCACTGCATCTTGTAAAATCGTTTCGATTTGCTGAATTAAGAACAATTGGGAAGCATCTTTCCCAGTTTCTTGCCAAACCTGTGTCAACATCTCGTTCACTAAAGCTGCGGCTTTGGCATTTTCTGCTAGGTTAGCCGCTTCCCCTCTTGCTTGGAGTTCTTGAGCCTGTTGTGATGCTTTAGCAGGTAGTACTTCATCTGCTTCCAAGCGCAAACGCTCTAATTCTGCCCGCAGTGCTTGCAATTTTTGTTCAAACTTAGCTCGATTTTCATTCGCAGTAGCGATGGTAATTTCTTCTTCGGAACGAGCCTGTTGTTCTAATTTGGCTTTCAGTTCTCGCAGTTCATTTTCTTTTTCTAAGATGTCAATTTTATTCTGAGTTTTAGCTACCTCTGCTTGTTGTTCGCATTCCGCTTCTATTCTTTGAGCTTCCCCCAAAGCATCAGATTCAGCAATTTCTGCATCTTGAACAATGATGGCAATTCGTTTACGTCCAATGGAACTGAGATATTCCACATCATCGGACACACTTTGGATTTTTAGGGTATCGAGTTGTAAACCCAATTTCATTAAATCTCGACTTACATCTGAGGTGATGCGCTCAGCAAATTGCAGGCGATCCTCATTTACTTGTTCTGGAGTTAAGGTTGCAACTACCCCCCGTAAATTCCCTTCCAATGTTTCCCTAGCTACACGGGCAATTTCCCGGCGATCGCTGTTCAAAAAGCGTTCAATCGCATTACCTACAATATTGCGATCGCTGGAAACTTTCACATTCGCGATCGCTTGAATATTTAATGGGGTTCCTCCCTTAGAATAGGCATTACTTACCTCCACTGGTACAGGCATGGTAGTTACATCCATGCGCTTAATTGTTTCTATAATGGGAATCCGAATAGCCCTTCCTCCGGCTAATACTCGGTATCCTACCTCTTGCCCATCCTTAGTCTTCCACTTCCGCCCGGATATGACTAGGACTTCGTTGGGTTTACAGATACACAAAAAAGACTGAACAAACCATACTAAGACAATAGCCCCAAATATCCCCAAAGCAATGGGAATACTAGCACCAATTAGTCCTCCCACCTGTTGCTTGTGTATGGATGTAATTGGATTACTTGGCTGGACTTTCGCCAATTTGATGGTAGATAGATTGTGCGTAACAAAAAGTTCTGACATCAGTATTTATACTTCTAACTCGTCTTATTTATAACTTGTTTTTTACAGGGGATGTTCCAAGATAATCGTCCTAGGGCGATGGCAAAGTCAGGAAGAGGCAGGGGAGCAGGGAGCAGGGAGCAGGGGGACAAGGAGAAGAAATTTTGATAGTTAACCGTCAACCATCAACCATCAACCATCAACCATCAACTACCAACCACCAACTAACAACTAACAACTATCAACCATCACTCCCTCACTCCTTCACTCTTTTTTCAAAGAATGCTCACTGACAACCCATACCTGATTTCCCCGAGCATCAACAATGAATACTCGCTCTCCAGCTTGAAAGCCTTGAATATTATCAGTTTTGGCAATAAAATCCACGGTAGAACTTTGGATTTTGACCCTGACCTTTCCTTTACTGGTAGAGTCGAAAGGTATTTCTACCATGGCAAAAAGACCGATTGCATTGTGAGCAGAAATCATACTATCTACCCGTTGGCTACGACGTTTTACCACAATCAACAACACAATTGCAGCACCGCATAACATACCAACAACAATGGCTATGAAAATAAGCAAAATAATTTGAGCATTCATCTTTTTTTATACGGTATAGCAGAAGGCAGGAGGCAGGAGGAAAAAGCTTGCTATATCTGGATTTTAGCTTCTCAATCTGTCCTAACCTTAAAGCGTAGTACTACGTTGTAAATTTTGACCAATTTCAGTTTTTCTACTTGTGAGTTATAAATGACATCATGCCTGAAAATGGTTTTATTTTATGAACTATACGAACCTCTAAAAATATCAGGATTTACACAGGAAAAACGTCAATACAGCCATTGCAACCCAAGGAAGCAATCCCAAATACATGAATTATCGTCACGGCTGGGTAATTCCTAAATATATACAGTTTCCATTTTAAAGACATCAATCCTGAATGTCAGATTTACGTATAACTTATTAATTGTCTTTATAAAAATTTACCTTTTGCGGCTTTGCTGCCACAAGGATAGTTACTTCTTGTAATAGTTCTTCTTGTTCCTGCTTTAGTTCTGTTAATCGCTGGGAAATTTCCGCTAGTCTTTTTTGTTTGTCGGTAGCAATAATGGAAGAATCAGTAGGCTCTAATGTGGGTAAGCTATCTGTTTTTGCTGTTTGGTTGACATTGTAGATGATCAACCGACTAACTTTAGTAATTAATAGCCAAATCAATTGTAAAACAGCTAATAGCAGCTTCAACGGTATTTGGATAATTGACCAACTAGCTGTTTCAATTAAACGAATAATAGCTTTAATAATACTGGCTAAAATAGCAATAACAAATACCAGTAAGATCAAACTAATGATAGGGTGATGAACTGACCAATCCAAGAAGTGCAATAACCGGAAAATCCCTGGGTTGTCTTGTAGCCAACTATTCATAGAATAAGCGATCGCATTTTGCATAGCTATTGATTATGTATAGAAAAGCACTTTAATTAAAATTTATCCATCAGCTATCTTGAGAAAGAATGCTAGGAATATCTACCTAATCTCAAAAATGCAAGTACTTATCATATTATTGATTACAGTGCTGATTGTAACTTGGATTTTAATCAGTCCTATTTTAACTAAACAGCACCACAAATGGATTAAACATATTCCTTTTCCCCCTCTGTGGAATACAATTATTGAAAATAATCTGCCTATTTATCCTCGTCTTTCCCCTTCCGAGCGCCGCAGACTCCAGGGACACATTCAGGTATTTTTAAAAGAAAAACAATTTATCGGTTGTCAAGGTTTACAGGTAACAGAAGAAATCAAAGTAATTGTTGCTGCTATTGCTTGTTTATTGTTACTCAATGAAAGGGGTAAATATTTTCCTAGGTTGCGGTTAATTTTAGTTTATCCGAGTACTTATTTTGTGAATGAAACTATTGCCACCAGTAATTATGTAGTGGAAGAAAAGCGCACTGCCAGACTAGGAGAATCCTGGAGTAAGGATCAACTTGTTTTGTCTTGGGAACAGGTAAAACAAGATACTCTCAATTGGCAAGATGGCCATAATGTAGTTTTGCATGAATTTGCCCATCAATTAGACCAGGAAGATGGTAAAGCTGAGGGAGTTCCTATTTTAAAAAGTAAGTCAGATTATCAAATTTGGGCAGAGGTAATGACAGCAGAATATCAACAACTTTGTCATGATATTGAACGGAAAAAAAAGATAGTCATGGATCGTTATGGTGCAACAAATCCGGCAGAATTTTTTGCGGTGGCTACAGAGACTTTTTTTGAAAAACCACAACAGTTGTTGAAAAGGCACCAGAATTTGTATGAATTATTGCAAGGTTATTATCAGGTGGAACCGATGAAATGGTTGTAATTAGTGTTTTTTTACTTCTAAACCCGCACTTCGTGTTGCTCGCTTTACAAAGGGGAGGCTTTAGACCCATTATTTTCGGTAAACGTGAGGCTGCATATTGGGCATATGTCCCTGCATTTGCAAAAAATATGCAAAATATTTTTCAGAAACAGAGCAGATATTCTCTTTCACGTAGCATAATAGAAGAGTGGCTTATCTATCCAACCATTTACAAGCTTTAGAGGAAGGTCACTGGTTCAAGCTAATTTGCGGAGCCAGTTTGCAACATCTGCCTGCTGTGAGGAACCTAACATTAGCCTACACATTGGCAGGTGCTGACTGTATTGATGTGGCTGCGGATCCGGCAGTTATTACCGCAGCACAATCAGCTTTGCAAGTAGCCAAAGATTTTGTGGAATTAGCCCAAGAAAAAGGTTTCAATCCTGAGAAAACATCCCCATTATTGATGGTAAGTCTCAATGATGGCGAAGATCCCCATTTTCGCAAAGCAGAATTCGATTCCACTCAATGCCCTCCAGAATGTATTAGACCATGTGAGAATATTTGTCCAGCACAAGCAATAGTATTTAATAATAATCAATTAGAAGATTTTTCTGGAGTCATATCACAAAAATGTTATGGCTGTGGTCGTTGCCTCCCAGCCTGTCCTTATGAGATAATTTATACATCATCTTATGTCTCAACACCGGGAGCGATCGCACCATTGATCTTGTCATCAGGGGTAGATGCAATAGAAATTCATACTCAAATTGGGCGTTTAGAAGGGTTTAAACGACTATGGAGCGCTATTTTGCCGTGGGTAGATAAATTGAAGTTATTGGCAATTAGCTGTCCTGATGGAGATGGTGTGATTGAATACATGAAATCTTTGTATGCAGCGATCGCGCCTTTACCATGCCCCTTGATTTGGCAAACTGATGGTCGTCCCATGAGTGGAGATATTGGTAAAGGAACCACTTTGACAACCGTGAAATTTGGGCAAAAAGTTTTGACAGCCAAGTTGCCGGGATATGTGCAATTAGCCGGAGGAACCAACAGTTACACCGTTGCCAAGCTCAAGGCAATGGGACTATTAAATGATTTCAGATTGCCAGTTTTAGATGTTGGATTAGAAAAATCCCCATCCAACTCACCCTGTATCCCCCCAAGGGGAGAAATCTCAAATCATCAATCCAAAATTGCTGGAGTTGCTTACGGTAGCTACGCCCGAGTACTGCTGTCATCAGTTCTAGAACAGCTAGAAGTAAAGGAGGTGAATCAAGCCAATGTACCAGTTAATGTCCGTCTAGAAACAGAACCAGACTTACTCTGGCAAGCTGTTTCCCTTGCCCATTCTCTTGTTTCCCAACTCAAGTTACAACAACAGTACCCTTAATTCTAAGAGTACTGCGGATACTTATCTTACCGAGGTAAGTAATATTTCTCCCCATCGCTAAAAACGTCACCATAGAAAGCATGACGATTACAGACGATCTCCAAAAGTTGTTAGACATTTTGCCCCAAGACCTGAGGCAGATATTAGAGAAGCATCCCCAACGAGATACTTTAGTAGAAGTGGTGTTAGATTTGGGTCGTCGTCCAGAGGCTCGTTTCCCCAATCTGACTGAGTATCTCAGTGAAATACCTGTTACCCAAGCACAGATAGATGATTGTATATCAAGAGTGGGAACCTTTGGTGGAGATAATCGAGCCGGAATAGAGCAAACATTGCACCGGATCAGTGCCATTCGCAACCGTACCGGCAAAATTATTGGTTTAACCTGTCGCATTGGTAAGGCTGTTTTTGGCACCATTGGCATGATCCGCGATTTAGTAGAAACTGGACAATCAATTCTCATGCTTGGTCGTCCGGGGGTGGGTAAAACCACTGCTCTGCGGGAAATAGCTAGGGTGTTAGCAGATGATTTAAATAAGCGAGTGGTGATTATTGACACCTCCAATGAAATTGCTGGAGATGGCGATGTTCCCCATTCAGCTATTGGTAAAGCTCGCAGGATGCAAGTAGCTCATCCAGAGCAACAGCACCAAGTTATGATTGAGGCTGTGGAAAACCATATGCCAGAAGTTATTGTCATTGATGAAATTGGTACAGAGTTGGAAGCCTTGGCTGCTCGCACCATTGCTGAAAGAGGAGTTCAGTTGGTGGGGACGGCTCACGGTAATCAGATTGAAAACCTGATCAAAAACCCCACTCTCTGCGATTTAGTTGGTGGTATTCAAGCTGTAACTCTGGGAGATGATGAAGCCAGAAGACGGGGTAGTCAGAAAACTGTTCTCGAAAGGAAAGCACCCCCTACCTTTGAAATTGCTGTGGAAATGACCGAACGGCAAAAATGGGTAGTCCATGAAAGTGTTGCCGACACCGTAGATAATTTATTACGGGGACGTATACCTAGTCCTCAAATTAGGACTGTAGATGAAAATGGTAAAGTAAAGATTGTTCGCCAATTAACTGCCATTAATGGTCGCGGACAAAAGCCCAAAGAGCCAGAATCTATGTTTGCGGAAAAGCAAGTCAATGGCTGGCGGTCATCTGGACAAATGCAAGCATTACCACCATTGGAACTGCACAGAGAGCAAGGTACTAGCAAGAATGAATTTGATCGCTTACTAGATCAATCTTTAAACTATAGTAGTGGTTTTGATTTTGACGAAGCCAGACAATCGGGCCCCAATGGTGAAGACTTACCATTGCATGTATATCCCTATGGTGTTAGTCGTCATCAATTAGAACAAATCGTTCAAGTATTAAATCTACCGGTGGTTTTAACAAAAGACCTAGATAGCTCTGATGCTATTTTAGCTCTGCGATCGCATGTCAAAAATCACGCCAAATTGCGCCACATGGCTAAAGCCCGCCATCTACCGATCCAGATGATAAAATCTAGCACAATTCCTCAAATTACTAGGGGACTGCGGCGCATATTACATATTGACGAGCCAGCAGTTGGTGATGAGAAGGAGCTACAACTTTTTTTACACAGTGGCAGTGATGATGAGATGGATGCCTTGGAAGAAGCAAGACTTGCTGTAGAGCAAATTGTCATCCCTAAAGGTCAGCCCGTAGAATTACTGCCTCGCTCTTCCCAAGTGCGTAAAATGCAACATGAATTAGTAGAGCATTATCGTTTAAAATCCAATAGCTTTGGGGAAGAGCCAAATCGACGTTTGCGGATTTATCCCGCCTGATTTCAGTTAGCAGTCAACTATTGAAGAAGGCAGAAGGCAGAAGGAGTGCAATATGGTGGGGCTTATAATTCACCACCAATTGCAAGCCACCAAATCAAAGATTATGGTGGGGGACTTAGGGTTTTTCTGGAAATAATTTTACCAATGACAAGGGCGCAAGCCTTGCGCCCCTAAGGTGAATTTATAATCGTCTGGTAATTTTAATTCTGGAAATCTCCTAGACCCTTGCTCCCTTCAATTCGCCAAAATTTCTGGGCTATTGCCAGAAAATCAACCTTCTGATTTCATTGAAAATTCGTGAAAAATTGGGCAAAATCATTCCACGATTCAGCAATGCCATATTTTCAAGTCGTATATTCAGCATTAATCTTCACGTAGTCGTAACTTAAATCGCAACCCCAGGCTATACCTGAACCATGACCATTACCAATATTGACTAAGATTAACACCGTATCTTCCTTTAAATACGCACCCTCTGATGCTTGTTTGAGATACATACTCGCAGCAGGACGATCAAATTGTAACGGCTGACCGTTTTCCATTAACAAAAAATCTCCTAACTGGATGCGGAGATTTTCCTGTTCAAATTGTACCCCTGCCCTACCCGCAGCAGCAGCAATACGTCCCCAGTTGGGATCCCTACCAAAAATAGCAGACTTTACCAAAGAAGAACCAACAATGGTTTTAGCAACTTGACGAGCCGACTTTTCATCCTGGGCTCCTGTTACCTGTACTTCTATTAAACAAGTCGCACCTTCACCATCACGAGCGATCGCTTTTGCTAAATGCTGGCATACTGCTGTGAGCATTGCTTCTAATTTGTCTGCATCCTGTCCCTTTTCAGTAATGGCATGGGTGCGGGATTGACCATTTGCCAAAGCTATTAAACAGTCATTGGTGCTGGTATCTCCGTCAACGGTAATGGCATTAAAGCTTCTGTCAGCAGCCCGACTTAACATTTCTTGCCAAAGATGGGGAGAAATTGCCGCATCGGTAGTCACAAATGCCAGCATAGTTGCCATATTGGGGTGAATCATTCCCGAACCTTTGGCAATTCCTCCAATCCGCACCGGGCGATCGCCTATAGTAGTTTCTAAAGCAATGGATTTTGTGACTAAATCTGTAGTCACGATTGCCTGGGCTGCGGCATCAGAAGCTGATGGTGATAATTCTGCTACCAGTTGAGGAATACCCCTAGCCATAGCTGTCATTTTTATCCTTTGCCCAATTACCCCCGTAGAAGCCAAAAGAATTGATTTTGGAGAAATATTTAACTCACCTGCCAATAGCTGGGCACTTTCTACCGCATCTAATACCCCTTGTTCTCCTGTAGCTGCATTTGCTTGTCCAGCGTTACAAAGAATAGCACGAGCGCCATGCTTTGCTTGCAAGTTTTGCCGACAATAATCCACACAAGCAGCCCTCACCTGGCTAGTAGTAAACACACCAGCAGCGATCGCTTCTACATCAGAAATTATTAGTGCCAAATCGGGTAAACCAGAAGGTTTTAATCCAGCCTTAATTCCTGCTGCCTGATACCCTTTGGGTGCTGTCACTCCACCGGTAATTTCTTGCCATTGCGCCATGATTATTTCCCCACAACCATTAGTTGCTTGCCAGGGGATTATATCAAGGTTTTGCCCTCAATATTCCCAGGAGTTATTTTTCTGTTGGTCTGCTCCTAGTTGCTATAGCCATTTCATAAACTGGCATTCACTCAGTAACAACAGGTGGTTGTGAATATATATAGTGGTTAAAAAAAAATAGAGAGCCACTTGGGCAGCTCTCCAGATCATCAGGGTGCATCTACATAGCATACTATATCAGCTTAGGGATAAAGGGTCAAACCCCTTTTTTATTTTTTACTCACCAAAATATCTGTAAATGAGAAATAGATGGAATTTTTTTTCTAGAGTTGATTTTAAGTTTGCCCACAAGCACTGTACAAAGTAGTTATTTTCCCCTTAAGCCTTGACTCTGTTTAAGGGCACCATATCATTAAGATTGGGTAATAATGGAAGAAACAAGTCACACCTTCTACGCTTTTTTACTTTTGATTTGAAAATGGGGAGTTGGGAGTGAGAAAGAGGTATTTTTATCCTTGGTGTTGAAATTGTTTCATCAGAACTGCTTTTCAATGTGTCGTTTCTTTCTATAAAATTTCAGGTCAAAAATCTATGAAAACTGTATTTTTACCACTTACCAGTTTTGCCGTTGCAGCTGGAATTAGTCTTGTTTCCTTGTTGACACCCCAACCAAGCGTAGCTCAATTGAACCAGGTAGATAACCAACCGGGAGGCTTTGACTCCCAGAATTTAAACGATCCTTGTGCTGCTATTGGTCAAAATTTCAATGCATTTAACCTAATTCACTGCGCCAGGCTTAGACGAAGAAGCTGGGATAGTTATCAAAGCCAAGGGACGATTGATTCAGCTGCGGCAGAATATAGAAAAAAACAGCAAGAAAGATTCCGTAAACAACAAGCACAAAATAATTCTGCTAAACCTGGTTTACCAATAATTCTCGTACCTAATTCCAGTACTAGCGATCGCACAAAATAATCAAATTTACTGCTAAATTATGATTTCTCTCAACGCACCATATTTAACAGTGCGTTATTTTTTTGCCAAATGCAGCATTACCAAAGCACGCTAGGACATTTTTGAGGCACCAAACCTATGAACAGTAAACTTATTACTTAGGGTCTGCTGAATAACTGAAAAATATTGATTTATCAATGCTTTGAGGCTATTTTATTGGGGAAGGGCGTGCAAGGAAATTAGGATTTTAGGTTTAAAATCCTTGCATCTGTTATTTTTGATGGCAAAAAGAATAGAAATAAAGAAGCTGGAACTACTCCCTACTCCCTACTTATTACTTGCGCGTAGCCCTATACCTAAACCTTGCTTCTGGGTTGGCGGATCAATCACAGATGTGTTTTGATGAACTGAAAGCCCTACTTGAAAATATCAACCAAATAATAAACTCTTCTCTACGTTTAAACCTCATTTTTTGGTAGGAAGGACAACTGATAACTGATAACTGATAACTGGTAACTGAAATGACAGTGCACATCTTTGGTATCCGCCATCATGGTCCCGGTTCATCTCGCAGTCTGCGCCGAGCTTTAGAAGAACTCCAACCAGATACTATTCTAGTTGAGGGACCACCGGATGCAGAAGCTGTGTTGCCATTGTTAACGTCACCAGCAATGAAGCCACCAGTGGCATTACTAATTTATATTCCCAGTAAACCTCATCATTGTGTGTACTATCCTTTTGCTATTTTCTCTCCAGAATGGCAAGCATTGGATTATGGTCTAACCCATAATATCCCGGTGCGGTTTATGGATTTACCTCAAACCCATCGGTTAGCATTTGCATCCCAAAATGAAACACAACCGGATACTGATGAGGGATTTGAGGATACACCACAAATAGATCCCCTACTTGCTCTAGCAGAAGTTGCTGGTTATAGCGACACTGAACGGTGGTGGGAGCATTTAGTAGAACAGCGCGGCGATAGTGTGGATTTATTCACTGCGATTTTGTCAGCCATGACAGCTGTACGTGAAGAAATTCCCCCACGGAAAAATCCCATTGAAGCACAAAGGGAAGCATATATGCGGCAAACCATTCGTAGTGCCCAGAAGGCAGGTGCATCAAAAATCGCTGTGGTTTGTGGTGCTTGGCATGCTCCAGCTTTGCAAGATATGCCTCCAGCTAAAGAAGATATAGCTTTATTGAAGGGACTGCCAAAAACGAAAGTAGAGGCGACTTGGATACCGTGGAATTACAGTAGACTTTCGTATAAAAGTGGATATGGCGCAGGGGTAGAATCTCCTGGTTGGTATCACCACCTGTGGTCAACCCAATGTCGGGATAATCGTCACTCCATGATTAGTATTGGCTGGATGACCAGGGTCGCACATTTATTACGAGAGCAGGACTTAGAGGCTTCTTCCGCCCATGTGATTGAAGCGGTAAGATTGGCAGAATCTCTAGCAGCTTTGCGCGATCGCCCTTTGCCTGGTTTGCTGGAATTAAATGAAGCTACCCAAACGGTAATGTGCTTTGGTCGGGATTTACCAATGGAGCTCATCCATGACAAACTGATTGTGGGGGAACGTTTGGGTCAAGTACCCCCAGATACGCCAATGTTGCCCTTACAACAAGATTTTTTTCGCCAACAAAAGCGGTTACGAATGACAGCAGATGGGACGGAAAAGATCCTAGATTTGGATTTACGGAAGAAAAACGATTTAGAGCGATCACATTTACTACATCGCCTGCATATTTTAGATGTTCCTTGGGGACAACTCCAACAAACAGGAGGGAAAAAAGGCACTTTTCATGAACTATGGCGATTGCAATGGCAGCCAGAATTAGCAGTCAGTCTAATTGAAGCAGGGATTTGGGGAAATCGAGTAGAAGATGCAGCCATCCACAAGGCTTGCGATTTATCAAATCAATCTCCAGAGTTACCTACCCTCACCACCCTGCTAAATCAAGTAATTTTGTCCGATTTACCCGATGCTGTGGCATATGTCATGTCTAATTTGGAAAATGCCGCAGCATTAGCTCAGGATGTGACTCATTTAATGGCAGCATTACCACCCATAGCCAATGTCATGCGTTATGGTAATGTTCGGCAAACAGATACGGCAATGGTAAGCCATGTAGTTAATGGGTTGGTGACACGTATTTGTATTGGATTACCCAGTGCTTGTGGTTCCTTAGATGACAATGCCGCAGGGGTAATGTATGAAAATATGATGAAGGTAAATGGTGCGATCGCTTTGTTGTCAAACCAAGAACATTTACGACTGTGGCAGCAGGTATTAACCCAAATTGCCAATAATCGCACCATACATAACCTACTTATTGGTCGCTGCTGTCGCTTATTACTGGATGCAGGTATTTTTGACATTGAAGAAACCGCACAACGCATGGGATTTGCCCTTTCCACTGCTAGTGAGCCATCCCAAGCAGCTGCTTGGATTGAAGGATTTTTAAAAGGTAGTGGTTTATTACTTCTACATGATGAAATTCTCTGGCAAGTGCTGGATGATTGGGTGATTGGATTATCTGCAGATTCCTTTATCACTTTATTACCCTTGTTACGACGTACCTTTGCCACCTTTTCCTCACCAGAAAAACGACAAATGGGAGAAAAAGTCAAGCAAGGAAATCGCGATCGCGTTAAATCTCATACTGTGGAGGGTAGTGAGTTTAATCAAGAGAATGCTGCGGTTGTTTTACCCACAATTACTCAGCTATTAGGAATTTGACTCCTTTGTGTTTCCATGTGCTATAGTTATTTTCAGTAACCACGAATCCCGGATATTTTTTAATATCTGATTTTGGATTCCTTTGAGACTAAGACCGCTTAGGCAACAAGGAGGTGATGCCCATGATTGAAGGTAGTATATCTATGGGTCATCAGGTTACAGTTAGCCGGCTGTGTGCCGGGGCTGTTCTCTAAGAGTACGCATTAGTCTTCTTGTAAGACGAAAGTTGACTCAAGTTACTAGGCAAGCTTGGAGATCCTTCCGGCAGTCTGGTTGTAACCTGAAGACCCACTACACCGCTCTTACATAGATCATCCGATCTAATGTAAGAGCGGATAGTTTTATCTGGATAAGTCTAAATAAATTAATTCCGAATTCTGAGAGTGAATCAGCAAAATTTATCCTAATTTAGGTCTGATCACAATTTTATTTTTTTGACATATTTTTAAACTTCGTTATGTCTATTGGATAACGATAATTATATTGGTTATTAAATTTTTACAGAAAACGACAACAAAAATATAATATTGATATGGCTCAATTACTTACTGAAACCGAAATCAACCAAAAGGTCAGTGATTTGTCTGATTGGACTGTGGAGGGTCGCATGCTAATTTGTAACCGCCTATTCGCAGATTTTGTTGAAGCAATAGATTTTGTGAATAGACTGGTTGCACCCGCAGAGTCCGCAGGACATCATCCAGACATAGAAATTTCTTATAATAAAGTTAAAATCCAATTAACAACCCACGATGCGGGGGGATTAACTCAGAAAGATTTTGACCTAGCTCAAGTAATTTCTGCGATCTAGTGACCAAACAGTAATCGGTATCAAGCCTCCAAATTCTATTTGGGGAAAAGTAAAAAATTTTTCCCCTACCCAAGCCCCTCGATTTATCGATGGGGAAACTGATAACTGATAACTGATAACTGAAATTGCTTACCTGGAGAGAACAGTATGTATTAATTTCTGGGGAACATCTACCCTGATGCTGCTTTCTATGTAGGAATATTCAGCTAGACTGTCTTGATAAATCACACACATAAGCAGAACAGCTATTGGCTATTTTGCCACTACATGTGTGCCAGTTATCAAGGTGAACTCCCTGTATATTTTTTGCAGTCGAGTTAATTTAATATTTCATAATCTTTCATTATGAAAGTCAACAACCTGCATAGAATATTCCCATAAAAAATTAACCTAAATTCATAATGATTGCTTACTTAAACACTAACATTATGATTAGGTTAAATATGCCTCACTCACAAATGTAAACACTCAAACTGACGGTTTGGGGGTTAAGTGCAACAAAAAGTACTACGAGGTGCGAGGAGAGCACAGAAATGATGTCAAAAATACTATTCAAGTCTTTGGTAGTTAGCCCGTCTGTATTGGGTGCGACACTGCTATTCTCAACGGCAGCATTTGCCGTTCCCAATGCTAGCGCCAAACAATCCCATACTTCTGTTGCTACTACTTCCGTATCAGTAGAGGAAGTAGCTCAAAAGCCACAACTGTTGGCACAGAAACAAAAAAATGATGCCAACATATTACAAAACGTAAAGAACTATAGTAACGAAGGGCAGAGTACTTCTGTATCCCAAGTAACTTCAGTTTCTCAATTCTCAGATGTCCAGCCTACAGACTGGGCGTTTCAAGCATTACAATCCTTGGTAGAGCGTTATGGTTGTATTGCAGGTTATCCCAATGGGACTTATAGAGGAAACCGAGCATTAACTCGTTATGAATTTGCCGCAGGTTTAAACGCTTGTTTGGATCGGGTGAATGAGTTAATTGCTACTGCTACAGCAGACTTGGTCACAAAAGAAGACTTAGCTACCTTACAAAGGTTACAAGAAGAATTTTCTGCGGAATTAGCTACCTTGAGGGGACGGGTAGATTCCTTAGAAGCTAGAACTGCTGAGTTGGAAGCCAACCAGTTTTCTACCACCACTAAATTGAAAGGTGAAGCTGTATTTGCCATCACCGATGCCTTTGGTGACAATACAGGCGATAGCAATAACACAGTCTTTCAAAACCGTGTGCGTCTGAATTTAAACACCAGCTTCACCGGACAAGACAAATTGATAACTCGTCTGACTGCTGGTAACGCGAGCAACCGTTTTGATTTTCGTGATGATAACGATGAATCCATAGGCACTGCTGAAGGTCTACAAACCTTCAACCTTGTTGGAAACAGCAATCAAGTAAAATTAGACCGATTGACTTATGAGTTTCCCTTTGGTCCTGTAGGTGTTTATGTCGCTGCAACTGGTGGTAGACACAGTCAGTATGCTGCTGTCAACAACCCCTACTTCTTCGCTGGTACTGACGGTGCTCAAGGCGCTCTGTCTACCTTTGCTACCGAAGCTCCTATTTTCCGTATTGGTGGTGGAGCTGGTGCCGCAGTTAGCTTTAACTTTGGTGAAAACTCCGGTCTCTTAGGATTAAGACCCAGTTCCTTGAGAATTGGTTACCTGGCTTCAGAAGCAGATAATCCTAGTGATGGTCAAGA
>NZ_FYBH01000127.1 GCF_900185595.1 Calothrix rhizosoleniae SC01 | reverse complement strand
AGCGGCAGTGTTTGTGAGTCAAATATCCTACTGGCAAAGCAATTTGATGAACCAGATTACCCACGTGTACCTTTACACTTACCACCTGTCAGCCTATTTCCCCTAGACGTACTCGATGATTGGATTGATATGGTGATGGCGATGGAGAGTATGCAAATACCCGCAGGTTTAACATCAAAAATATTGTTAGAAAGGACAGAAAACGGTGTCCCAGAGTTTGTTTATGAAGAAATTTGCGATTTTTGCGGTCATAGTTGGGAAGGAGGATTGGCGAGATGGCTGATTTAGCAAGCATACTCACCGCTAATGGCAAGCAATATTATAGTGGTAAGCCCATCTCACTTCAGGATTGCCAAAAATATGGACTTTCTCCTTACCTACCATCACCAGAATTAATTAAAGCCGTTAACCTTGCCATTTTCCTTGAAAAACGTCCCTTATTACTCAAAGGTGAACCAGGATGCGGGAAAACGACTTTAGCGCGAGCAGTAGCTCACGAATTGGGCTTACCCTACCAAGCTTGGTATATTAAGTCTACAAGTAGGGCAAAAGATGGACTTTACACATACGATGCAGTAGGACGCTTGCACGATGCTCAACTTGCTCCCATGGGAGAAGCAAGCAATTCCCAAATTAAGAATTTAGATAATTATATAAAGTTGGGACCCTTGGGACGTGCGTTTAACAATCAAAAACCCACTGTAATGTTAATTGATGAGATTGATAAAGCAGATATTGACTTTCCCAATGATTTGTTGCGAGAGTTAGATGAACAGCAGTTTGCAATTGAAGAAAAGGGGGAAGAAGTTAAAGCAAATTACACTCCCATTGTTATCGTCACCAGCAATGATGAAAAGGATTTACCAGATGCATTTCTGCGGCGTTGTTTGTTTTATTATATTCAGTTTCCCTATTCACAATTAGCTAATATTGTTCAGTCTCATTTTCCCAAATCTAATTCTGATTTAGTACAAGCTGCGGTGAAACGTTTTAGCGAATTGCGGCAAAAAATGGAGAAGGGGAAAGTTGGTAAAAAAGTTAGCACTAGTGAGTTGTTAGATTGGTTTGCAGTGTTGCGGGAATTTCCAAAAGATGAGGTATTAAAGCAGTTGCAGTCAGAAATACCTTTTCCTGAAGTTTTATTGAAGAAGTGGGAAGACCATTTGCGGTATTTAAAACAATCATGAAACTAGAAGAACTACCACTGCTAGATATATTTAATAGCCTACGACAGCGACATGGTTTGCCGTTGGGGGTTGAAGAATATTTGGTGGTTGTGCGTAGTTTAGAAGCAGGTTTTGGAATTAGTAACCGTGAGGAATTAGAGCAGCTTTGCTGTATATTATGGGCAAAATCTGAGGAAGAAAATCGCCTCATTCGACGGTTATTTGGAGAGATGTGGAAACAAATCGAATCGCTTCCAGTAAATTCTGATTTCAGTACACAAGAAAATTCGCCAACATCTTTAAATGAAACTCCTTCCAATACTGACATATCCAGTTTAATTTCTGACTCACTTACACCGGAAAATTATGAATCTTCCTCAGTCGAAACACCAACAATGGAAGAACCTGCACTTGATGAGCTGTTACCCAATTTAGAAACACATCCCAGCATCACCCCCGAACCCGTGCAAGCAGTACAAGCGGTGCGGAGTAATCGTAGCGACAGAGAAATGAAACGCCCCCGCTATATGCTGTTAACAGAGTATTTCCCTGTTACCAAGCGACAAATGAAGCAGTGCTGGCGTTATCTGCGTCGTCCGGTGCGCCAAGGAGTACCCACAGAGTTAGATTTAGAAGCAACGGTGGCAAAAATTGGGCGTGAGGGTATTTTACTGCAACCTGTACTAATTCCACCCCGTATAAATCGCACGGATTTGGTGTTATTAATTGACCAAGAAGGCTCGATGGTGCCGTTTCACGATTTATCACGGCAGTTGGTGGAGACAGCAGAACGGGGGGGACGGTTGAGAATAACTAATGTATTTTATTTTCACGACTATCCGGATGAATACTTGTACCGTCATCCAGCAATGCTTGATGCCAAACTTGTTTCGGAAATATTGGAGGAAATGGGCAAACGAGCAGTGGTATTAATTATTAGCGATGCGGGGGCAGCACGGGGGAATTTTGACCAGGAACGGGTTGATAATACTAAGGTATGGATTGAGGAGTTACAGCAATCGGTGCGTTATTTGGCTTGGCTCAACCCCATGCCGAGTGAATACTGGGGGCAAACTACAGCTGGGGAAATTGCCCGTTTTGTGCCCATGTTTGAGATGAGTTTCCAGGGGATGAATGCGGCGATTAGTGTGTTGCGGGGTCGATATATTGTAATCAAAGAATTGGATGAATCTTTATGCTATTAGAGTTAAGACAATTGAGGATTCAACCGGGACATCAATTACTGCTTGAGGATGTTAGTTGGCAGCAATTTGAGAATATTTTAGCGGAATTGGGAGAACATCGTGCTGCCAGAATTTCCTATAGTTATGGTTTTTTAGAAATTATGGTTCCCTTACCAGAACATGAAAAAGCTAAAGAAATTATTGGCGATATGGTGAAAATTTTATTGGAAGCACGACAAATTGCTTTTGAGTCTTTGGGTTCAACAACTTTGAAAAGCGATCGCATGGCTCAGGGAGTAGAACCGGATGCCTGTTTTTATATTCAAAATCAAGCAGCAGTAATTGGTAAAAATCGCCTCGATATGAGTGTCGAACCACCTCCAGATTTAGCCATAGAAATTGATTTGACTTCCCGTACAAAGTTAGATAATTACCAAATATTGGGAGTGCCAGAACTTTGGCGATATGGAAAACAAGGCTTACAAATTAATGTTTTGGAAAATGGAAAATATGTAGAGTCAAATTTTAGTCCTACTTTCCCTAGTATACCGATAATTGAGCTAGTAAATCAATACGTCAAGCAGAGTCAAATTTCTGGTAGAACTCAAGCAATTCAAGCTTTTAGAAATTGGCTGTGGAATAATATTTAATTTTGGATGGGAATCAGTTGAGGTAATTTGATGCCTACCACAAACAAGGAGCGGGAAATGCGAATCGCCCAAAAAAGAGTGGAAGGGTTTGCTCAGGAGTTTGGGGAAGCACACCGCAATTTAGCTCGTCATGCAGCGTTTCCATTGGTACTGACACCTGATTTACTTTACCAGATTTGGGCAAATTTTGTCCCCTCAGCCTCTTGGACTGCGGTTGCTCATGTTTTGCTGTCGCGGTTGTGTCGGCAGGTGGGTTATGAGATGTATGAGATGGATATTGCTGACCGAAATTTATTGTTGCGGGAATTGAAAGGGGAATTTGGACAGGAAAGGTTTGATGAGTTGGGGGAGTTTTTGCTGGATTATGTGGCGCAGCGATTGACGGATGATGATGCAGATACGCGGGATTTAGCACAAGCTCAGGAATGGACTGCGTTGGCATATACTAAGCCGGATGAGGTAGCGCGGGAGTTGGCGCAGAGGTTAAGTGAGAGGGTGCAGCAGGAGGATATGGGGGAGGTTTTGCGGCTTGCTTCGTTGATTGAGACTTTGGCAGAGCCTCTTATTGAAGAAGGTTTTCAGCCGTTATTATTATACTCTCAAGGAATGAAAAATTTTTTCTATCGCAACTTGAAGGAAGCAGTAGCCCAGCTTGAAGAAATTGTTGATGAGGAAAATCAACTATGGATTGGTGATATAAGTTTACCTGTTCCTGAACAGATAAAAAATGAAATTTCGGAATCTGCAATAGCCCAGCTTGAAGAAATTGTTGATGAGGAAAGTCAGCCATGGGTTGGTGATATAAGTTTGCCTGTTCCTGAACAGATAAAAAATGAAATTTCGGAATCTAAAGAACCCAAAGCTCGTAATCTTAAAGCTACTGAGCATGGATTAGGAATAATTGAACAGGCTATAACGAGGAAAAAAATTGGGAAAAATTAGATGAACGTTGGGTTCAAGCTTCCAATACTTCAGTAGAAATTTTAGAACAATTTTGGCAAAAATTAGAAATTACTGAAGATGATTTCATCAGAATTTGTGATGCTGTAGATGTTGATTGGAAAAGTATTATAAAAGGTAGTCACTTTAGTACCCTCT
>NZ_FYBH01000039.1 GCF_900185595.1 Calothrix rhizosoleniae SC01 | reverse complement strand
GGGGAGTAGGGATACCCCATACTTAAAAGTAGGGGATTTAATGTTGACGTTTTGTCTGTCACCGCAAGCGCGCCTCTCCACCCAAATTTTCTTAACTTTCCACGGATAAATCCGGGGGCTATGTCCTACCGGACACCCTATTTCCTTTCAGGAGACGCTCCGCTAACGCTAACGCTAACAAACCATCCTGGAGTAGGGTATTTTTCCTCTGACCCTACTCCCTACTCCCTACTCCCTACTCCCTATTTTGGTGATATCTATAGTTTTTCAAGTGACTTTATTATGCAAAATACAGCCGAATATTACTGTGCCTATTGTGGTGAAGAGAATACCACATTTATAGACTTAAGTGCGGGTGGACAACAATCCTATGTAGAAGACTGTCAAGTTTGCTGTCGTCCCAATATTTTATATATACGTATTGATGAAGATACCTTAGAAATAGAAATAGATACTGAATTTGAAGGTTGATCTTTATACTTTTTAACACTACGCATATACGTTAAAAAATTGTTGAAGACCCAAACCTATGAACAGTAAACTTATTACTTATTACTTGTGAACATCCATGCTGCGATTTAATTATTCTTCAGTTATTAATGCACCAGTAAAAGTTGTTTGGGAATTTCACGAACGACAAGATATTTTGCAAATCCTAACACCTCCGTGGCAACCAGTAGAAGTAATCCGTCGGGAAGGAGGACTTGATGTGGATGCAATTACGGAATTTAGGATATTCTTAGGACCAATCCCTATAACTTGGTTAGCTCGTCACACGGAATACAAAAAGTATCATTTTTTTGCTGACAAACAAATATCAGGACCCTTTGAGTATTGGCTACATCGGCATAAATTTGAAGATGAAAATGGCAAAACTCGATTAACTGATGAAATCTCCTTTTCTTTAGGCGGTGGCGAACCAGTAGAATTTATCGGGGGCTGGTTAATCCAAGCCCAACTTGAAAGTATGTTTCGTTACCGCCACCAAGTCACTAAACGGGAATGTCAGCAACCGCCCTACTAAACTTGCTCAAACTTAGCTAGAAAATGGGGAGTGGGGAATCGGGAGTCGGTCAGAGATATTTATGACCCTTCGCGTCAAGCTGCGCTTTTTTTTCTTTAATGCCCACAGTGCTATACATTCTTGGTTGTGCATAAAGTTTCATGAGGGACTAGCTTGCAAAAGCATCTGTATTTTTCAACCGCCTTGTTACATTTGATTTTTGTAATTCTTATTATTAATGGTATTTTTCCTCACCCATTCCACAGAGTTTCCACAGGCAGTTGATAGTTTTCCACAGGTAGTTTACGTTTTTACAAGCTCTTGGTGTTTACTTGGGGATTTTGTACCCTTAGGCACATGAAACTTAGAATACTGAGTTTAGGTTAATAAATGTAACAAAAATCATGCTAAAAGCCCTATTATTTCGTAAATATTTTTTTAAATAAAGGTATCCGTAACATTTCGCAGCATTGACAAACCCACCCCCTTTTAGCGCACAATGATTCGGCTTGCTTTTTTTGTCCATTGAGCAGCTGTGTAAAATTACCAAAGCTTTTGCAACAGATTGTTGTAATTGTCAAGGAGTTTGTGTCGCCGCCCCGGACTTCAGCACAAGCAAGATTAACCCATTGATGGAGTTCCAAGGAGAAAAGTGCATGAACCCAACAGTAAGCATCTTTACCGAAATTCCCGAAACACTCCACGAATCCCTCAAGAGTTACTTAGCAGCACATCCTGACTGGGATCAAAATAGGGTCTTAACAGCAGCTTTGTCCTTATTCTTACTACAAAATGGAGATAGCGATCGCCGCGCAGCCCGAGTTTATCTAGAAACTTTGTTTCATCATTGCTAAGTCTTAATTCACTTACAGGGTACGAGTTAGCAACTAATATCCGCAATATTAGTATGTATATACTAGTTAGCCAAACTAGTGTTGGAGAATAAAATTATTAGGGGTACTAGAATATAGCGCCCCTAAATTTTTGTCTTTTTTGCCGCAAGAAAATATATTAGAGATCGAGATACTAGATTCCTTGTTGCTTTTAAGTCCTCGATAGATTCCCGACTCTCAACTCCCAACTATCAACTCCCAACTATCAATGCCTAATTATTATTTTGATACAGATAAAAGTAAACATAAGACCTTTGAATTACCAGGAGCAAAACCACATTACAACCCCGATCGCCCTGGACAAGTGGAACATATTTTTTTAGACTTAAGCTTAGATATCTCCCAACAGAGTTTACAAGGCAACTGTCAAATTACCCTCAACCCCGTACGTGATGGCATTGATCGCTTCAATTTAAATGCTGTGAATCTGGATATTGCCTCTGTCAAAATTAATGATGTAGAGCAAAAATTCGATTACGATGGAGAGGAAATTACAGTAAAATTAAATCAACCAACCCAGGTAAATCAGCGTATTACTCTGGTTATCGCCTACTCCGGAGAAAAACCCCAACGGGGCATTTACTTTATTCAACCCAATGAGCATTACCCCCACAAACCAACTCAAGTGTGGACTCAAGGAGAGGATGAAGATTCCCGTTTTTGGTTTCCTTGTTTTGACTATCCTGGACAATTATCTACCAGTGAAATTCGTGTCCGTGTCCCTAAGTCCTTGATGGCGGTTTCCAACGGAGAATTAATTGCTACTGAGAAAGATGGGGAACATAAAATTTATCATTGGTCCCAGCAGCAAGCTCATCCTACATATTTAATGACCTTAGCAGTAAGTAATTTTGCCGAAATAAAGGATAAATGGCAAGACAAATCAGTTACTTACTACGTAGAGAAAGGGCAGGAAGAATCAGCAAAACTGAGTATGGGGAAAACTCCCCAGATGATCGAGTTTCTCAGCCAAAAATATGGCTACCCTTATCCCTATGCTAAATATGCTCAAGTCTGTGTCGATGACTTTATCTTTGGTGGGATGGAAAATACTTCTACCACCCTATTGACAGATAGGTGCTTATTGGATGCCAGAGCAGCTTTAGACAACCGTAACACCGAAAGGTTAGTAGTACATGAACTAGCACACCAGTGGTTTGGTGATTTGTTAGTCATCAAGCATTGGTCCCATGCTTGGGTTAAGGAAGGTATGGCTACCTACTCGGAAATCATGTGGGCAGAACATGAGTATGATGTGGATGAAGGGAAATATTCTCTGCTGCAAGATGCCCGTGCTTATGTAAGTGAAGATAGGGGGCGCTATCGTCGCCCGATGGTAACCCATGTTTATCGGGAAGCGATCGAACTTTATGATCGCCACATCTATGAAAAAGGTGCTTGTGTCTATCACATGATCCGGGCTGAGTTGGGAGAAGAACTTTTTTGGCGGGCTATACAGACATTTGTCCAAGAGAATGCCCATAAAAATGTCGAAACGGTAGATTTGTTACGAGCGATCGAACATTCCACTGGACGTAATCTGAGCTTCCTCTTCGACCAGTATGTGTATCGTGGAGGACATCCTGATTTTAAAGTGGCATATTCTTGGGATGGGGATAGTAATTTAGGGAAGCTCACAGTTACTCAAACCCAAGCGAAGGAAGGGAAAACTAGTAGTAATAATGATTTATTCGATCTGAAAATTCCCATTGGCTTCGGTTATACCCAACCAGGGAAAACTGCACAATTAAAAACTTTTACAGTACGGGTACATGAACGGGAACAAAGTTTTTACTTTCCTCTCTCAGAAAAGCCCCAATTTATCAGCTTTGATGTCGGTAATCATTACCTGAAAACAGTTTCTTTAGAGTATGCTATCCCAGAGTTGAAAGCACAATTAGAATTCGATGCAGATCCCATTTCTCGGATTTATGCGGCGGAAGCTTTGAGTAAAAAAGGCGGATTAGAAGCACTCAAAGCCCTATCTACAGCCCTAAAAAATGATCCTTTCTGGGGTGTGCGGGCGGAAGTTGCTAAACAAATAGCAGAAATTAAGTTAGATGGAGCTTTTGATGCTTTAGTCTCTGGGTTAAAAGATGCTAATTCTTGGGTGCGCCGAGCTGTTGTCCAAGGCTTGGGGAAAATCAAAACTAATGCTAGCTATAAGGTTGTGAAAGGATTAGTCAAGGAGGGTGATGCTAGCTACTATGTGGAAGCAGATGCTTGTCGTGTCATTGGTGAAATAGCGGCTTTTGCTGATACAGATAAACCCAGAGAAGAAAAGGTTTTAAAGCTGTTAACAACAGTTTTAGAGAAAAAAGCTGGTTGGAACGAAGTGGTACGCAGTGGAGCAATTGGCGGTTTAGCAAAATTCAAAACTTCAGAAGCAGCTTTAAATGTGGTTTTAGAATACACTAAACTCGGTATCCCCCAACCCTTGCGTTTAAGCTCAATTCGTGCATTAGGAAGTATTTCTGTGGGTCAAACCACTGCAAATGTAGAACGGGTTTTAGAGCATTTAAAACAAATTGCCAATGAAGAATTCTTTTTAACCCAGGTAGCAGTGGTAACAGCTTTGGGAGAAATGAAAACACCAAAAGCCTTGGGTATTTTACAATCTTTAGCTGAACAAACAACTGATGGGCGAGTACGTCGTCATGCTGATGAAAAAATTGCTAAGGTGCAAAAGAATATTGGTTCAGAAGAAACCCTGCGTCAGCTGCGAGAAGAACTGAATGAACTCAAACAACAAAACCAAGAGCTAAAAAGCCGCTTGGAAAACTTGGAGGCTAAATCTTAACCAATCACCATTCCAACTCTGCGGGTGTTAATTTGGTTTCATTGTGTTGAATATGGGTAATTTCACCGCTACGCATCATGATCACTCGGTCAGCCATCGCTGCAATCCCCGCATTGTGAGTAATGATTGCCGTAGTTGTACCTAGTTCTCGGTTTACCTGGGCTAATGCTTCCAGTACCAGTTTACCTGTCTGGAAGTCTAAAGCCCCTGTTGGTTCATCACATAACAATACCTCAGGGTTCTTGGCAATAGCACGAGCAATCGCCACCCTCTGCTGTTCACCACCAGACATTTGAGCCGGAAAATGATCCAAGCGATTACTTAACCCTACCAATTCTAAAGCCTGTTGTGGAGACATTGGTCTGCGGGCTATCTCTGTGACTAAAGCAACATTTTCCCTCGCAGTTAGACTGGGGATTAAATTATAAAACTGGAAAATAAAACCCACGCAGTCACGACGGAATCGAGTTAGTTGAGCATCACTAGCATTGGTTAAGTTGCGCTCACGGAAAAAAACTTCACCGCTAGAAGGTATATCCAATCCTCCCAAAATATTCAAGAGTGTGGATTTTCCGCTTCCAGAAGGTCCCAACAATACCACAAATTCTCCTTCATAAAGGTCGAGATCTACTAACCGTAAAGCCCGAACTTCTACCTCTCCCATCTGATAAACTTTGGTAATTCTATGTACGTGAAATATTACTTCTGGTGGTAGGATTTTATCTTTCTGCTGGTACTGCTTGTTGAGCATTTTTAACCCCACATTCGGCAGATTACTGTTCAGGGCAATGAAAATATTTCATAAGTCAAAACTACAGGACACAATACTTTTGACTAAAATTGTGCCGCGATACATCACCACTCTTTCGCCATAATTCATAACTTCAAACCCCCTGACTTTTAACATGGGATCAATCCGAAATTATTATGGCTTGCGAATTTTGTTCCCACAGGGTTTCCGAAGGAAATATTTTGACTGCTGTCAAGGAGTAATAGATATACATAGTAATACCTACCATAGATTTGTGAACTTTTTGTAAAGGTGTCAAATATTATTTTCTTATGATCTGCATCAGATCATACATCACTACACTTCATGTTATGCTATTATTATGCCGCCAATATATAATCATGATTGCAGGTTTTTGGCGGGTTTTGCAAAAAAAAATTGGTAAAAAAATCAGAAATTAATAGATACAAAATCATACCAGCACAAACATTGGTCTAATTCATGCTTTATAAAGAATTGGTAAAAATCATTTTTATGTGAAAATTGGGCTGCAAAATATATGCTAATGTGAATTTCCAAGGGCTGATGAAATAATCATATTGTCCCGGAAAATTTGCTAGCTTATTGCAAACAATTATCTCCCTTGGAGTTTGATTACTACAATCACATCTGAATTTCACTCATAAATACAACAGTATCAATCAGCAGATGTAATTGAAGTTATTTTTTCATGAGCTTTGTATAATCACTAACAATGCCCATGTTCAGGGGAGCTAGTTGTATTTACCATTCACAATTATTTTGTCGTTTGAAAACGGAAGTATAAGGGATGCCAATACAAATAGTGGTAGTTGATGGTTATGACAAATGTTGGTCAGAAATCATAACTTTATTGTGTGCAGCATATTTTCGTTAGATTAATGATTAATTTTCGAGCAATATTTTTTTGTTCTGAAATATTCATCCACTAATTGAAAAGGTTAATCTTGCAACCTACTGTAGAAGCAAGAAGAAAAAATATTTATTTTTTGCATTCTTTGAAAAATATTTCTGATACCAAACAAAATAATAAATAAACTAATCAAAGTATATGAGTAATTTATGAAGATAGGATGAACCAAATTGTAAAGTAATTATGTGTAAATATTCAAGTATGAATAAAAGCTTAAAAAATATTTAATGAGGGAAAATGGCTATAACATTTGTGCAATATAAATACTTCCAGGATGTATGAAATGAGAAAACCAATTCTGACTATTTTTTACCAATACAATCCTTGGAATAAAACTATTGGAGGAATCCAAACACTTATCAACATTTTCATCAAGTATGCACCTCAAGAATTTGTAGTGCGTTTAGTGGGAACAGGAGATCCCCAAAAGGAGAAGATTGGTAAATGGCATACCAAGGAATTTGCAGGTAGAGAGCTGGAGTTTTTCCCCCTCTTTGCCCTGAAGGATGATAATGTCAGAAGTCTAATCCCTACAACCATTAAGTACACCGCAGCCTTGAGGAAATATTGCTTCACCTCAGACTTCATGCACTTTCATCGGTTGGAACCTACCTTAGTTACTCGTCATTGGCAAGGAGAAAAAACTCTCTTTATCCATAATGACATTCAAACACAGATGCAAACTGTAGGAAATAAAAAAGCAATTTTATGGCGTAGATTTCCGGCTGCATACTTCGCCTTAGAGAAAAGTCTAGTGGGACAATTTAATCAGATACTATCCTGCAATACAGATGCAGCAGAAATGTATCGCCAACGCTATCCCAGCATTGCTGATCGCATTGCTTACATCAAAAACTCATTTGATAATGAAATTTTTTATGCTTGGGATAGAGAACGCACAGAGGCGGAAAAGAGTCAGTTAATCAAGCAACTGGGCTTACATGAACAGACACGTTTTATTCTGTTTGCTGGTAGATTGCATCCACAAAAAGATCCTTTACTATTAGTACGCGCATTGGCGGCGATGCAAGAGCCATCGGTACATTTATTAATTGCAGGAGATGGGGAATTAGCATCACCATTGACAGCAGAGATTAGCCGATTGGGCATAGAGCAGCAAGTAACCATGCTGGGAGCTGTAGCGCCAAATGAATTAGCTAAATTACATCGAATTTCCCATACATTTGTGCTCAGTAGTGCCTATGAAGGCTTACCTTTAGTGGTATTGGAAGCATTAGCTTGTGGGACACCTGTAGTCACAACCAGATGTGGTGAAACCCCTAAATTACTGGCTACTGATAGTGGTATTGTATGTGAAGAACGCACACCAGATGCGATCGCAAATGCTCTACGAAAAGTTGTATTACATCCAGAAAATTATCCCCAGGAATCCTGTATTCGGACTGCACAACCCTATGCAGCTCGTACAGTTGTTAAGGATGTATACAATGATATGTTTAGTCGCTGGCAACAACATTACCAATCGCCAATTCTAGTGTAAAACTTTTGCAAGTGAGAGTAAATAATGATATTAATTTAAACGAAAATAGAAAAATTCAAACATCTAAAAATACTTGCCGCGACTAAAAGAACAAGCATTTTCATCGCTAATAACTGAGATAATCAGTATGTAAATTGTAACTCTTAGATTTGGGAACAAAAGGTAATTATTATGAGAATAGCTGTAATTGGAGCCAAAGGTCTACCTCCCAAGCAAGGAGGTATTGAGCATTACTGTGCAGAGTTATATCCCCGGATAGTTTCACAGGGTCATACAGTTGATTTATTTGCCCGTTGTTCCTACACTGAATTTGGTTGGCTAGAAAATTACGATTACCAGGGTGTCAATGTTATATCTTTACCCGGTTGGGAAACTAAAGGTGTAGATGCTTTTGTCACCTCGGCTTTAGGAGCGATCGCAGCCAGTGGTAAAAAATATGATATTATCCATTTCCATGCCCTAGGGCCATCTTTATTTAGCTGTTTACCTAGAATTACAACATCAGCGAAGGTGGTAGTCACCTGTCAAGGATTAGACTGGCAAAGGGCAAAGTGGGGAAATTTTTCCACCCGCTTGATTAAAATGGGAGAGAAAACAGCAGTACGTTGTGCCCATAATATAGTTGTTGTATCAGAAGCATTGCACGACTACTTCTTCAAAACCTATGGTCGTCAGACAATCTATATTCCCAATGCACCTGCTCAGTATGGTGATTCTGATGCTAAATTTACTTATGGAAAATCTTTGGGTTTAAAACAGGGACGTTATCTGATATTTTTAGGTAGGTTAGTGCCAGAAAAATGTCCTGACTTATTGGTAAAAGCATTTAGTGCTCTAAAACCAGAAGGATGGAAATTGGTATTAGCTGGTGGAGTCAGCGATACAAAGTCGTTTACTTCTGAACTACTAGAAAAAGTAGCAAAAGATCCCGATGTAATTTTTGCGGGAGAACTAAGGGGTGCTCGTTTGTGGGAAATTGTTCGGGGTGCTGGTTTATTTGTCCTACCTTCTGATTTAGAAGGATTACCTTTAGCAATGTTGGAAGCAATGCAAGAAGGTATCCCTGTATTAGCAAGTGATATCCCGCCTCATCAGCAATTGATTAACGGAGGAAAGGGAATGCTGTTTGAAGCAGGAAACCTAGAATCTTGTATGAATTCTATTGATTGGGCTATCCACCATCCTCAAGAATTGGCTTTGATGGCGGAAAAAGCAAAAAGATACGTGCAGCTTAACTATAGCTGGGATCAAATTACATCTGACACGTTGAAAGTGTACAGCAGTCTTTTGAATTATCCACAAAAAATTGACATGACTCAACCTAGCTCTTCTAATGAGCTAGCTGGGGCTCTCAGTAAAGAAACAATGCTATAAGTCAAAAATCTGTGCAGCAATTCCAATCTATGCAAAGGTAATGCAGGTAGAAATAGACACCATTAAATTAGGGCTTATACATTGACAAGAAAACAAATATGGTGACTTTCGATCATTCAAACTTGATGCTGCTGCAAAGAGAGATATTGATTAGTAACCTGGGTTGGTCATCCTATTTACGACAAAAGACAAGATAGAAATAATTAAATCCCACTCATACATATAATAACTAGGTTGTAGAGTGTGTAAGTCCTGATTAATTCTTGAGACTATATTTACCTTCTGAACAAAACTAGAGTAAACTTCCGATGGAAAAAGGCATTTCATCCTTACCAATAGTTCTACAACGGCGTGCTTTGCCAGGTGTAGTCACATTCTCTGCTGTGATCGCTGGAGCGATTGCTTATCTGATGGTCGCACCACGAATGTATGAAACATCTACGCGACTGATGCTTGATGACAAACGAGTCAGCGTTTCCGAATTTGGTAGAGACTTGACACAAGTATCTCGTCATTTTGGTGGTCCGGATCCGGCATCTGATCAAGCAGAATTAGCTAAATCCCAACCTGTTTTAGAACGAGCGATCGCTATAGCTTTACCAAACTCTAAGCCACTGACAACTGCTGCACTGAGTGAAGCGCTAACTAGGGATTTAAAGGTAAAAAATATCCCAACAACTAATATTATTGAATTGAGTTATGCCCATGAGAATCCTAATTTAGCTGCCAAAATGCTCAATGCGGTTTCTCAGGCAATGCTAGAGCAAAACATCACAATCATTAAATCAGAAGCTAAAAAAGTGCGGGAATTTTTGGAAAAAACAGAAGTTCCTAAAGCTCGTATGCGCTGGCAATTAGCTACTCTAGCAGAGAACCGATATAGACAAAAAAGCGGTATTATTTCTTTTGACGAACAAAGCAGAAGTTTGGTAGAAAGTTTAGCTACCTTGGAACAGCAAGAGCGTACCCTAGTTAGCCAGCTGCAAGAAGTAAGGTCACGGGAAGCATCTCTACGACAAATTACCCAGGCAGGAAATCTAGATAATGCCTATGCTACCGTGCGTAGCGGCCAAGATGAAGAGCTGAAGCAATTACGGGCAAAATTAGCAGAGACACAACAAAAAATAGTTGAAGCTCGGGTAAGCTTGACAGATGACCATCCGACTGTAACTAAGCTAATTCAAGAGCGAGATGGGCTTAATTCTTTGTATCAAAAAGAGCTTCAGCGCCTCTCACCAGGTAATCGCAATGTTCCCACAACAAATGTAGCAGCCGATCAAATTAGTCAAGAACTCACTTCTCAACTGGTAAATACAGAAGTTGAACGAGTAGCTCTGACAAACAGGCTCAAGGCTGTACAAGTGGAACGAGGAAATTTGCAGAATCGCCTGACCCAACTACCAATTAAACAACAACCATTAGCTAAACTTGTCCGGGAACGGGAAGAATCTGCTCAATCATTAAAGGTATTACAAGCGAAATTAGAAGAAGCACGTATTGCGGAAGCACAAAAAGTAGAAAACCTGAGGGTCATTGAAGAAGCAAGACCACCATTACTCCCTACGTCACCCAAACCACCTTTGGTATTAGTATTGGCTGGTGTCTTTGGTAGCATCCTGGCCATTGGTGTAATATTATTACTAGAAGTAATGGATAATACACTACGGGATCCATTAGAAGCCGAAGAACTAGTAAAATTACCATTACTGGGAGTATTACCTCGTTTACCAAAATCAGCACTAGTGCTCAAACCGGCTGAGAGTTTCTTAGACAGAATGGGTTTTGTGGAGCCTTACCGGATGCTGTTTAAGAATTTAGAGTTTCGTAGCCCTGAGAAATTAAAGCTGATCATTGTCAGTAGTACCATCTCCGGTGAAGGAAAATCAGTTGTTGCTTCCCACTTAGCTGCAACTTCTGCCATGTTATCTCGACGAACACTGATCATTGATGCTGATTTGCATCGACCCGTACAACACAATATTTTTAAAATATTTCCGGACACGGGTATTGCGGATGTGCTTAATGGTCAAAATACTTTGCAAGAAGTGGTACAGCCTACGGCAGTAGAGAATTTATTTATATTACCATGTGGTCAATTATATGGTAGACCATCGCAAATGCTAGAATCAGAAGCCATGCGATCGCTCCTGATAGAAGCTCAAAAGAGTTATGATTGCGTAATTGTCGATACTTCTCCTTTAGGTGCTTCTGCTGATGCTGCTACATTAGGGCAACAGAGTGATGGGTTGGTTATGGTTACCCGTCCCAGCTTCACTGTCAAAGAAGCATTACAAAGAACCGTATCGGAACTGAATAAGAACAGAATACCAATCTTAGGAGTAGCAGTGAATGGAATTACTGGATTAAATGAAAGGTATTATCGTTATCCTGTGAAGGGTTATCAACCAGTCTTAGAAAAACCAGTTAAGCGTTTGGCTGCATCTGGTGCTAGGGAATCGAAAGCTGAAAGTTAGATTGATGATTTGAGATATCAATAACAATGTTAAAACTTCAAAGCTCAAATCTTTCTTCCCGTATGACATTTTTTGTCGCCTTGGGAGGTATTGTTGTAGGTTTACTGGTTGGTTTCCTGACTGGAGTAAATCCCCTTTTAGTCGGTGCAGCTTTATTTTCTGTAGCAGTTCTTGTTTGGTTTTTTGCCAAATTTGAGCAAGCTGTGATACTTTTATTGATTCTCCGTAGCTCCCTTGATATTTTCTCCGACTACCAAATACCGGCAGCATTTGCCATTGGTTTAGATCTGTTAACTGTGTTGTATGTAACACTCAAGTTATTGACTGGTCAACGTGTACATGTAGATAAATTTTGGTGGTGCTTTGCAGGATGGATATTATTACAGGGGTTATGGATAATACTCTTACCTCTTGGGGGATTAGGACTGGATGCTTCATATTTATTAGATGGTATCCGTGAATGGGTGCGCCTATTTTCCTGGTTGATGATCTATTTGTTGGTGATGCAACTCAAAAATAGAGTTCAGCCAGAGAGTGTTATTAATATGTTGTTCTTCAGTCTCTGCATACCATTGACTGTAGCAGTAATACAAATAATAATACCTCCATCATTTCTTCCTCCTCTTTTAGTTTTTCAGACGGAGGGAGTGGTAGAAGCTGGCTCGCGAATTAACGGTACTCTTGGTCATCCGGCTACTTTTGCATCATTTTTATTGCTATTCATTGGCTTAACTTTTTGGAAGATAAGTCAATCATCCAGGCGATTACCGTGGCTACTATTGCTGACTACACTTGTATTTTTCTTAGTATCGACCAAAGCTTTGACTGTTTTAGCAATGCTATTGGTTTTGATATTAGTTTTAATCTCTCCTAGATTAAACTTAATGAAATTGATGGGCGGTATTGTATTATTTGCATTGGTTATAGGACTATTTGCTAGTACAGAATTTGGACAAGAACGGCTTACTTCCATATATGAAACTCCATTACTAAATCCAGATATTGATATATCGCGAGCTATTACTTTATCATCATCAGATGGCAATAGTTTCAACTGGCGAATTGCTCAATGGAGTTTGTTATTAGAAGCTTGGCAACATCATCCAATTCTTGGTTATGGTCTGAATACTGCTCGTCACTTAACAAGATTCGATCTCTATGCACACAACGATTACATCCGTGCTTTAGTCGAAGGAGGAATTGTCGGGCTAGTATCTTTTTTAAGTATTATTGTTGGTCAAATTTTTTATTTGATTAATTTGATCTATTCTTCACCTAGAAACAGTTCCAAAAGAAGGCTTTGTCTAATTTTAATTGGTATTTTTCTGGGATTAATGTTGGGAATGTTAACTGACAATATTTTAACCCACACAACCCTTTTCTTCTACTGGTTCTTACTAGTAGCAGTAGTTGGTTGGGATTGGAAAGAAGGACAGACTGACAATGAGAATACTCTTGCCAATCAGCAATTGAATTTCACCGATAATTAATCGAATATTGTAATTATTATTCGTTAAAAATAAAGATATTTTTGATTACAGGAGCTGCCAAATTATGACTACTCAAATATATACCGATGGTAAATATCTCCAAGAAAATCCAACTTGGCATTTGGAAGATTCTCCTTGGAAAGCAGAACATATTCTCAGAATGATGCAAAAAAATCAGCTGATGCCCAGAAGCATTTGCGAAGTAGGATGTGGTGCTGGAGGTATATTGCAGCAACTGCAAAAAAAAATAAGCCATGATTGTAAATTCTGGGGCTATGAAATTTCCCCACAAGCATTTGATTTATGTTGTTCAATATCTAATGAGAATTTGCAGTTTGAACTTACAGATATAAAACAGAAGAAAGATATATATTTTGATATTATTTTGGTAATTGATTTAATAGAACACTTAGAAGACTATTTTAATTTTCTTAAAAGAATCCAATCAAAGAGTGAATATAAAATTTTTCATATTCCCTTGGATCTTTCTGTACAGAGTGTTTTACGTAGTAGTCCAATTATGGATCTACGAAACTCTGTAGGACACATACATTACTTTACAAAGGAAACTGCTTTAGAATCTTTAAGAGATAGTGGTTATGAAGTTCTAGACTACTTCTATACGGCTGGATATGTTGATTTACCAGCAAAATCTTTTAGAAATCATATAGCGCGTATTCCCAGAAAAATGTTGTATGCAATTAATCAAGATCTAGCGGTTCGCATTCTTGGTGGATACTCCTTAATGGTATTAGCAAGATAAAAATTTTGCATTAATACTCGGATAAACTAAGTCTTTCAAAGAGACTAACGAAATATGTATTTTCAATAGTTTAATCTAGGATTAAACTATTGAAAATACTTTTATTAGTAAAAATTGCATTTAATATAATTTTTCATTTCAGTGAAAATCTATGTCTAATATTTCAGCTAAACGCAAAAAATTCAATCTACTTCAGGTATTTCGTGGACTTGCAGCGGTGTTAATAATACTTGTCCACTGTGATTTAATCTATAATCAAAACTACAATCAAGATTTTTGGTTTAAAATTTTTAATTTTGGTGGTTCCGGGGTAGATTTTTTCTTTGTTCTCAGTGGCTTTCTCATATTTTATCTTCATCAAAAAGATATTGGCAATAAAGATAAGGTATTTTCTTTTTTGAGGAAAAGAATTACTAGGATTTATCCAATTTATTGGGTTGTATTAACACTGAAGATTTCTGCATCTTGGATACTATCTTATAACTCGGATGTTAGTCAAAGAAGTTCCCTGGAAATTATTCAAGCATTTTTACTGTTTCCTCAAGATAGAACTATCCTTTCTAGTAGCTTTCTTGGTGTTAGTTGGACACTAAGTTTTGAAGTTTTCTTTTACATCATTTTCGGTATACTAATGGCAATATCGACTAGATGGTCTTTTTTAATTATTGCTGCTTGGATATTGGGTACCCTGGCAAATTTCACTGGATTGATAGATTTAAGCCAAAGCGATTTATTGATACAGTTTGTTTTTAACGAGCACAATCTAGAATTTGTTTTAGGATGCTTGGCAGCATTTACTGTTTCTAAATACAAAGGTAGCGGTAATCAGGGAATGGCACTATTGTGTGTAGGAATTTTCTTATACACTCTATCTGCAATTAATATGAATTATAAAATTGTAGAAATATCTAGAATTATTGGCTATGGTATTCCATCATTATTAATGGTTATAGGCTCCACATATCTAGAAACCTATAAAAATATCAAGGTACCTAATGTTTTAACTTATATAGGCGATGCATCTTACTCGATTTATTTAATGCATGGTTTTGCCATTAATAATATTACAAAACTAATATTCAAGTTTTCACCCGAATCAACTCAAAATATTTTCTTTATCAATTTTACGGGAATTTTTATTGCTTTAATAGCTCTTGCATTTGGATGCCTAATTTACACTTGCATAGAAAAACCATTAATTTACATTGTCAAGCCAAAATTGGCTAAAGCTTAACTGTAAACGGAACATAAGACTAGTTTTATGGCTAGGCTAAATCTTGTTTTATCCGTTAATTTGACAAGTTGGTTTGCTGGGAATCATTAGGCTACTAAAACTCTATTTAACACTGAAATTGAGAAATGATAAAATAGTATGAATCAACAATTAGCTGAACCTCAGCAACATAATGCTTTAAGAACTCAGCATCAATACAACTATAGAATTGCCATTGTTCATCCCAGTGCAGGGGTAAATTGGAGTGGTGGAACTGAAAATTTTGCCATCGAAATTGCACATCGTCTGAGTCCTTATTTTGAAATCGAGTTACTAGCAGGAGCACCATGTAGTCCATATTTTCATCCTGCTGGTGGTATTCCTCGAACACAAGCTCGCAATATAATTAGTAATCCTGTTGTAAACAGGTTGCTCAAAAAATTTTCCACTCATCCAGATATTGTCATCGAACATGGGACAAATTTTTTACCTTGCGCCACCCGACTATTAAGGAAGCCAGCCGATTTGATTTTTCCTTTAAATGACTACGGTGGATTAGCGATGGCATCTTTAGTCAGAAAAATTCTAGGCACACCCATTATATTTAAAGCTCATACTGGGTTGGCTGGTGGTGGAAAATCTCTAGTACGGAGTATGAGATTTCGTCCCGATAATCTGGTTGTATTTTCCAAAACTATGGCTGAATTTGTTCGTGGAGTGAACCCAAATCAACCTACAACCATAATTTCCAATGGTGTAGATATAGATTGGTTTAAACCAGAAGGCGATCGCATAGATCTTAGTTTAAACAAGCCTCTTGTTTTATGCGTTGCTTCCTTGAATCGCAAGGATCATAAACGGGTAGAACTAGCTATTAGAGCGATCGCCCGCCTCCGGGAAGCAAGTCTTTTAATTTGTGGAGATGGTATCGATCGTCCATATTTTCAAGCTTTGGGTGAGGAATTATTGGGAAGCGATCGCTTTGCCATCAAGACCTTTCCTTTTAACCAAATGCCTGAAGTTTATCGTTGTGCAGATATATTCACCCTTCCTTCTATAGATGAACCTTTTGGGCAAGCTTACATCCAAGCTATGGCTTGTGGTTTGCCAGTAGTTACCACTGATGATGAAATTCGTAGGGATATTGTTGGTGACGCTGGTATATTGTGTGATGTCACCCAAATAGACATCTACGCCGATGCAATTGCAAAAGTGCTCAAATCTAACTGGCAAGTCAGAGCAAGAGAAAATGCTTTGCGTTTTAGCTGGGATGTGATCGCTAAAAGTTATTGTGATTTAATTCTACAAACTATTAAGGGATCTAAAAGTTAATACTACCTATGACTTTGATTTTAAAAAAATTATGCCAATATGTCCTGAAATAATTTATCATCTATGTGATTGTTAATCTAGGAATTATTCTCTCAATAAAGATAAAATACAGGCATCCAGCCATCAATTATCAATGCTCATTCATAAGCTACAAAAAACATTTTCAAGTCAATTTATTCGTAATGCTGGCTGGTTGGGCTTAGCAGAATTAGCCAATCGCGTTTTTCGTTTAGGAACAACTGTTACCCTGGCTAGAATGTTTAGCCCCAAAGATTATGGGCTAATGGCAATTGTTTATATAGTGGTTGAATTTTCCTCACTATTTACCCTAGATAGAGGAATTATAGCTAAGATTGTCCAGGCTGATGATGAGGATATCCAAACTATATGTAATACCTCTTACTGGATCAACTGGATATTGTGCATTTCCATTTTGATTTTACAATGTATAGCTGCATTCCCAATCGCATATTTTTATGGTAATCAAGATTTAATTTTGCCCATTTGTTGTGTGGGTTTAGTTTATTTAATTTTTCCTACTTTTGTAGTACAAGGTGCCTTAATCGAAAGAGATAACCGCCTCAAAATTAAAGCTATCGGGAATGTAGCGCAATCATTAATTGGTAATCTTCTCACTGTAATTTTAGCTATTTTGGGTATGGGGGTATGGTCTATAGTTTGGTCTATGGTTTTATCCAATATAGTTTGGATTTTCGTCTATTATAAAAATAATTCATGGAGACCTCCTCAATCATTTAATTTAGATAAATGGCAAGATATTACTAATTTTGGTAAGAATATAATTGCCGTGGAATTTTTAACTAGATTAAGAATGAATCTAGACTATTTAATTGTTGGTAAATTCTTGGGAATTGATGAGTTGGGTCTATATTATTTTGCATTTAATGCAGGTTCTGGCATTACTATGAATATAGTCAAAACATTAATAGCCCCTTTATTTCCCCATCTTTGTGCCGTTCGTAAAAGTTATCAAAGCTTTAGACAAAGATACCTTACCAGCGTTAAAACTATCGCTACTATAGTAGTACCAATTGTTCTTCTACAAGCAGCAGCAGCACCATTTTATGTACCCATAATATTTGGACAAAAATGGACTGGTGCAGTTCCGATATTAGTCCTTATTTGTCTTTCCGTAATTCCTAGAGCTTTTAAACAATCCTCTTCATTGCTACTTAATGCTATTGCCCAAACCCATAAGGTATTTTATTTTGACGTTATTTATACTTTAGTATTTGCAGCTGCCTTATTAATAACCGTAAAAATGGGAGTCTTCTGGATAGCGTTAGCAGTACTGTTGAGTCATTTATTAATGTCTGTAATTTTTAATATCTGGGCTGATAATTATGTTTTCAAAAAAGGAAAAAATATGTTTTTTGAAAAATAATTTTTATTTGATATAGATAATAATTGCTGTTTGACTATAGTTTTGGTGCTGTAAATATTTTATCTGAATCTATTCCTGGGGAAATACCATTGTAGATAGTGAAATTAAGCTTTTAAAATCAGGAATTACGACTGATTTTTATGAGACATATTTACAAACATTGAAAGTACTTGATAACACTTATTGAAAATAAATTATCAGCCTCCTATGATGGAGGCTTTTTATTTTTTTAGAGGATGCTCATATAATTTTTATACTATGTTTATCAAAAATGTAAATATAAGATACTATTCTGAATGCTAGAATAAACTTGTCATACAACATATCCTATTCTTGTATGGCATAATTATTTTTTATTTTCAAAATTAATAAATCCAAACATCAGAATCTTTTGCTTGTTAAGGGCTTAAATTATGTTAGGAGAAAATCATTCTATGGAATATGAAAATCCTCTGTTAACTATCGGATTGCCAGTCTACAATGGCGAACGTTTTTTAAAGACAACGATAGAGTCAATATTAAACCAGTCTTTTAAAGACTTTGAGCTAATTATCGTGGATAATGCCTCTGAGGATATGACTGAAGAGATATGTAAAGAATATGCAGCTAAAGATAAACGTATTCATTACCATCGCAATCCAGATAATATTGGTGCAGCTCCTAACTATAATCATGCCTTTAAATTATCTAAGGGTAAGTATTTTAAGTGGGCTGCTCACGATGATATATGTGCTCCGGAATTTTTAGAAAAGTGTATTGAAGTACTGGAGAAAGATTCAGATGTCGTGTTGTGTCATTCTATAGCAAAGGTCGTTGATGAAAATGGCAATTTGTTGAATAAAAAGGATGATTTATATGTCAAATATACTAATGATAATATCAAGCTAAAAAGCGACTCACAAAAACCCCATGAACGTTTTTTTGATTTAGCATATATTCAACATTCTTGCTATCAAATTTTTGGAGTCATACGTAGTAGTATTCTCAAAAAAACTCCCCTGATAGATAATTATGCAGGTGCAGACAGGCTACTACTTGCAAGATTGAGCCTTTTTGGAAAGTTTCATCAGATTCCCGAGGATCTATTCTTTCTCAGAAGACACTCAGAACAATCTATCAATATCAATGCTCTTTCTATACATTTGTATACTATTTGGCATGATACTAGCAAAAAAGGTAAGATTATTTTCCCTCGCTGGAGAAGATTTCATGAGCATATAATTGCTATTAATGAATCACCTTTGAATTGGCCACAGAAATTAAGTTGTTATTTAGTTATAGCGAAAATATTAAAACTATACTGGCGGGGAATAATTAATGATTTAGTTATAGTCAGTATACAAATCATAGACAAGCTTTATTACATACTCAAGGGTCGTATCAATAGTAATTTTTATCCCAAAGGAGATTTAATTTTCAATAGAATACCCAGATTAACCATGAATAATTTTAATCAATCTCACCCAACTGGAGATTAAATTTAATTTGTGATTAGCATTAATTGATAATTATTTTCTTATATAAATTGCTTAATCACAGTATTTGATTTATGCTAATTTTGGCTGAATCGTTGGATAAATTTGCTATATGTGGAACATGTTTTCCATATTTCCAGGTACTAACTTATCCCATATTTATCCAACGCCCTATTATCGAATAAATAAATTTTTTTGTTATATTTAGGACTTACGCAACGGGCATATTTTTTCTGTAGTATCTGTAGCGCTGCGATAATATTTGAACGTAGTAACGAGATTTGTAATCTCACGCACCAGACACTCATTAGACATCTCCAAAATATAAATATTTTGTGATAAAAGAATATCACAGGGTATTTTTACATAGAAAAATGAGTGAACTACTGAATCATATTA
>NZ_FYBH01000037.1 GCF_900185595.1 Calothrix rhizosoleniae SC01 | reverse complement strand
CAGACGTAAGGGGATTATTCGAGCGATCGCACAACTATCTCCATATCCTAAAGCTTGGAGTTGAGTAATACAATCATTGGCTTTATCTGGGGGAACTGAGGCTAATAATCCTCCGGCAGTCTGAGGATCGAACAATAAGGGATAATGGGGATGGAGAGAAACAGATTCAAGATTAGCAATGTAGCGAGATGCCTGTAAATTTTCTGGATGTAAGGAGCTAACAATTCCTTGGGCTACAGTTTCCCTTGCACCTGTTAATACGGGCAAATTGCCTAAATTTAGTTCCACCCCTACCCCGGAAGCCTGAATCATTTCTAACAAATGCCCTAGCAGCCCAAAACCAGTCACATCAGTACAAGCACTGGCACTATATTGTAATAAACATTTAGCCCCTAATTGATTAGACAATAACATCGATTCCACTGCCCCATCAATCCATTTCCCCTTAGCTTTGTGATGCATTTCAGCCGCAAATAATGTCCCCGTCCCCAATGCTTTAGTTAAAATCAACACATCGCCCGGTTGCATCCCACCTTTACGTAATAGCTTGTCTGCATCTGCAAAGCCGTTACAAGATAAACCAAATCCTATCTCTGCGCCTTCCGTTGTATGTCCACCAATTAATAATGTACCCGTTTGATTGAGTACTTGTACCGCACCAGATAATAATTGATAGAGAGTTTCCTCCACCTTACTTGGAATACCATAGGGAATAGTAGCGATCGCTAACGCACTGTGAGGAGTTGCACCCATAGCAAATATATCGCTCAAACAATGATTGGCGGCAATTTTACCAAAAGTGTAGGGATCATTGATTAAAGCGCGAAAATAATCAATGGTTTGTACAAGAACCTGATTCCCTGTTACCTGAATTACCGCCCCATCATCGGCTGTATCCAAACCAATCATAATATCTTGCTGGTTTTGCATAGTTGCTTGTGTCGTTTGCATACGCTGCAAAACCTTTGTCAGGACTGTACTACCAACCTTTGAGCCACATCCAGCACAGGGCATAATTGAATTTTGGATTTTGGGTTTGGCGAAAAGTTGCGGTGCAGATATCTCCGACAGAGTTGGGATTGGTACTGTTTTTTGATTACCCTGCATCTGAGGAAAATTACGGAAACGTTCCATGAAACGACGATCAATCCAGTCTTTCCAACGCCAGATCAGGTGATGAGGTGGTAAGGTAAAAATACCACGGGTGGCGATCGCTTGACCATCACCAGTACCGATTAAGCTTAAATATTGTTTTTGGGGGATATAAGGTTGCAGGGATTTTCCCAGTAATAATCTTTGCAGATTTGCAAATAATGGTTTTCCTTGACGCACAGCAAACACCCCAGCTTTAGGACGGGGATGATTTACCATAGTGGCAATATCACCGGCTGCAAATATCTGGTCATGGGACAAAGATTGTAAGGTATCATCTACCAGAATAAAACCTTGGGGATCTGTTTTCAGTCCCGATTCTTGCAACCATGCAGGTGCTGATGCTTGTGTCACCCAGAAAATATGATTATATTCACCTGTGAAACCAGATTCACATCCCAGTTGTAATTTATCAATGGATTTATTTTTGGGTTCTATTTGAGTGACATTTTCCCCCAGATGTAATTGAATCTCATGCTCCTGTAATATTTTTTGGAGTTGACGACGCACCATCTGATGATTATTCGGCATTAGTTGGGGATGACGTTGAAATAAATGGATTTGCAAATGCGGATAATTTTCTTCTCTCTGCTCCCCTGCTCCCTGCTCCCTGCTCCCTTGCTCCCTGCTCCCTGCTCCCTTGCTCCTGCTCCCTGCTCTCTGCTCCCCTGCTCCCTGCTCACCTGCTCCCTGCTCCCTTGCTCCCTGCTCCCTGCTCCCTTGCTCCTTGCTCCCTGCTCCCTGCTCCCTGTTCCTTGCTCCTCTACTCCCTGCTCCCCTGCTCCCCTGCTCCCTACTCTCTGACTAATAATACCCTGTAAATTAGCCTGCATTGATAGTGCTAATTCCACACCCCCTACACCTCCACCAACAATGGCGATTTTGATTACTTGTTGGGGATTTTGGGCAAAATTTTCAGTTACTTTTTCCCAGTAAGTTAATAACTGAGCCACAGGTTTAGCAGGGATAGCATACTCTGCTGCACCGGGTACAGATATAGTGGCAGGAGTACTACCAATATCAAGAGAAAGTAGATCAAAACTAACTGGTGGACGATTAGCACAAATAACTTTGTTGTTGCTCAAATCCAAACCAACTACACGATCAATATATAATTGTGCTTGGGCAAAATTGGCAAGCGATCGCAAATCAATATGGCATTCATCCCGACTGTAAAAACCAGCAATATGTCCTGGTAGCATCCCGGAGTAAGGAGTATCCGATGCATCGGTAATTAAGGTTATGCGTACCCCTGGAATGGGACGCATACCCAGCATTTTTAATACAATAACGTGACTATGACCACCACCAACTAATACTAAATCTTTAACTATGGGAGTGTACATTGGGAAAGGGGGAGAAGTTTTTTTGTGGTTAGCTAGAAAATGGGGAGTCGGGAGTCGGGAGTCGGGAGTCGGGAGTCGGGAGTCGGTCAGAGGTATTTTCATTCTTGGTTGTGTGCAAACGTACTCTACGAGAAGGCTGCGCCTACATGAGGGGCTAACTGATAGAATCAGGGTCTACACCCAATTCCCGTAATTTTTCTGCTAACAGCTGAGCCCGTTGTGCTTCTGTTTGGGCACGTTGTGCTTCTTGTTGAATTTGTTCCTGTGGAGTTAGGTAACGCTTACCTGTTTCGTCATACCAATATAACCATTCTCGCGTCACCCCACTATAATTACCCCTTTCACAACCAATTCCTAAACCAATTTCTGGCAAATAAACGGGATTTCCTGATTGTAGTTGATATTGTCCATTCACTAATTTATGCACTTCCAAGCGCGGTTCGCGGCGACGACGGGAAGAATAAATTACATAATAGAGTACACCCATTGCTGTGTAGTCTGCGAGTTTTTTAGTATACTCTTTGCGGTAATTTGGGGACACTATTTCTATTGTCAAAATAGGAACGACATTTTCGTCCCAAAGCACATAACTAGGACGCAATTCCTCATCATAAACTCGCTCCACACCTAAACTGAGAAATGCATCTGGGACAATCGGCGGTTCATCAGGGTCTAAATATATACCCATGTCAATGGCAAATAACCAGTCCATCCTTTCAGCCCAGAGAATTAACAAAATGGACTTTAGTAACCCTGGGATCAATTCTTGTAGTTCATTATCCACAGGCGTTTCATCGGAGTCGGGAAGTTCGTCTGCTGAAGGTAAATATTTGGGTAAGTTGTACTCTAACATGATGTGTATTTAGTATTTGCTCAAAAATATTTGCAAAACGCGATCGCTGACCATGTTGGTAATATAATTGTACTATTCTTAACTTACATTATTCATGGGAGAAATTTGAAAATCTCAAATAGTAACTTCCATAACGATTAATTCCTTGATAGTACAAGCCCCTTGATTTATCCGTGGAATAATCCAAAATCCAGAATTGTTATGACTGATAACTAATAACTGATAACTGGTAACTGAAATGACACAAACCCCCACAACTCCTTCAGAAAACCTGATACTACCACCTACACAAGAAGAACTACCCTATGATGATGGTACTCCCATGGAAAGCCAACGTCATAAAATGCAAATGGATTTACTCATTGATACTTTACAACCATGGTTAGAGCAAAGGGAAGATGGCTATGTAGGCGGTAATATGTTTGTCTACTACAGTTTGGCACAGGTAAAGAACAAAGATTTTAAGGGACCAGATTTTTTTGTTGTGTTGGGAGTTCCGAAAGGGGAACGTAAAAGCTGGGTTGTCTGGGAAGAAGAGAAAGCACCAGATGTGGTAATTGAGTTACTTTCTGAGAGTACCGCCACAGTGGACAAAAATGAGAAAAAGTTAATTTATCAAAATCAAATGCGTGTACCAGAATATTTCTGGTATGACCCTTTTAATGCAGATGATTGGGCTGGATTTTCCATGCTGAATAGCATTTATCAACCGATCCCAGTCAACTCCCAGAATCAATTAGTTAGTCAGTCTTTGGGGTTAGCTTTGCAACGTTGGCAAGGTAGCTACAAAGGCATTGAGACTACGTGGTTACGCTGGGAAACTTTAGAAGGAGAATTGTTGCCAACTGCTGAAGAAATCGCCTATCAAGAAAGCCAAAGAGCAGAGCAAGAACGCCAAAGGGCAAATATGGTAGAACAACAACTATTACAAACTGCACGTAATTTACTACAAGAAGGAATGACGGTGGAGCAGGTAGCAAGATTAACAGGACTTCCAGAATCAGCAATCAAGTAGTTATAGCAGTCGCCATCATGTTTAGGACGTTTTTTAATTGACAGTTGTTAGTTGTTAGTTGGCGGTTGATGGTTGTTATACCATTTCTCTAAATCCTGGCTGCAGATAATTCTCCCCCTGCTCCCTGCTCCCTGCTGTCCATGTGTAGCTTTATTTTGGAGAATTGGTATTAGTTGACAGTTGACAGTTTTTGGTTAGAACATATTGTCCTAACCTCAGTTCGGGTTAAGGAATCAGCAAGCCCTAAGTAATGCAAGCATCTCGCTTGCTATCTATCAATCAAACTCTTTAAACAATGCTGACAATACAACATTAGAAAATAAAAAACCTTCGGGATCACTTAACCGTAATCTTCTCTCTAATATTTGCACCCAACCCTTTTCTATATAAGGTTGCAAAATCCTGTACATATTCTCAACATTTGTCTTGCCAAACTTTTCTCTCAACATCTGCAAACTCACACCCTCTGCTAACCGTAACCCTAACATCAAAGTATCTAACAACACCTCATCTTCTGGTGTCACCTCACAATCAACCTTACACCCATCTTTTACCCATTGGTAATACTCTTGAGTCTTACGAGGACGGGTAAACCGCTTACCTGTCACATAACTGGCTGCACCCATGCCAAACCCATAATAAGGGCGATTTCTCCAGTAAACTAAATTATGGTGACACTGATGCCCAGGTTGGGCATAATTAGAGATTTCATAATGGTCATAACCAGCACCAGTCAAAATATGCTGTGCCATCCGATACATGTTCACAGTAGTTTCATCACTGGGTAAAGGTCGATCACCTGGTTGATAATAGCGACCAAAAGCAGTTCCAGATTCTATAGTTAAATCATATATGGATATATGGGTGGGTGCTATGGCTACAGCTTGCTCTAGGGAATCTTGCCATATCTCCAAAGTTTGATCAGGTAAACCAGAAATTAAATCAATGCTAAATTCGGGAACCCCTACCTGGCAAATTATCTCTATAGCTGTAAAAATATCAGCAAGGTTGTGCGATCGCCCACAAGCTTGCAATAATTCCGGCTGAAATGCCTGTACCCCCAAACTGATACGATTGATCCCTGCATGGTAATAACCAGATAGATGTTCTAAATCGAAGGTTCCTGGATCTATTTCCATAGAAACTTCTGCTTGAGAACAAATGCCAAATCGTCGATCCAAAGTTACCAATATCTGCTGTAATTGATCTACTGACAATAATGAAGGAGTACCACCACCAAAAAAAATTGTGTTTAAACATTGACCATTAATAGGTGCATTAGTAATTTCTTGACATAAAACTTCTAAGTATTGGTGCATTGTTCCTGACGTTTCACCCCGCAGGCGATCGCCAATCACAAATACGGGAAAATCACAGTAATAACAGCGCCTACGGCAAAATGGAATATGGATATAAGCAGCATCTACCGCGGATGCAAACACTAAATTTTGTTCCATTTTGTTACAAACATTAAATTAATATTCGTGGCTTTAACATCTCGAAAAATCATGACATTACTTAATACTTTATTTCTATTTTGCTACCCCAGACTGAAAAGTATAAACCATAAAATTCTTTGGTTATAATGATTGCAAATGTTGTTAACCCTACCTCATAATATGAATATAAATAGCCTTAAGTATGTATTAATAATTAAATAAAAATCACTTATTTGTGTGAATTCAAAAACACAGTTGTAGGAAAACAACATCATTATGCTTGACGCCATTATTATTTTCTCATTCGTTCTAGCAGCTGCGGGGTTAGGGTTCTACAGCACTGATCTGCTACCAAATGGTACCTTAGAAAGGGTGACAAATTTAGAAGCATTACGCTTGGTTGTCGCTGCCTTTGCAGCCATTCTTGGTGGTGCAGTTGGACTGAGATTTCAGACGGGTTATCGTCGTTTGGAAACACAAGTCCGGGAAATGAGCCCCGAAGCAATTTTTACCCGTGCCATTGGTTTAGTAATTGGATTATTGATTGCTAATTTAATGCTAGCACCACTATTCTTGCTACCAATTCCACCAGACTTCAGTTTTATTAAGCCATTGGTTGCAGTGGTGGGTAGCATCGTCCTCGCATACACTGGCATGAATGTAGCAGATACCCACGGACGGGGATTACTGCGACTAATTAATCCCAACACAATGGAAACCATGGTTGTGGAAGGGACTTTAAAACCAGCTAATACTAAAGTTTTAGATACCAGTTGCATTATTGATGGTCGCATTGAAACCCTATTAGAAACAGGTTTTTTGGAAGGACAGATTATCTTACCCCAATTTATTTTGCAAGAATTACAGCAAGTAGCAGATGCTAGCAAAGATCAAAAACGAGTACGGGGTAGAAGGGGATTGGAGATTCTCAATCGCATTCAAGAAAATTATAGTGCTCGCATTCTCATAAACTCTATTGACTACGAAGATATACCAACAGTAGATGCTAAACTAGTCAAATTTGCTCAAGAAATTAACGCTACCCTACTTACTAACGATTACAATCTATCCCAGGTTGCCAGTGTGCAAAAAGTTCCTGTTCTCAATGTGAATGATTTAGTCAATGCTGTACGTCCCAGTTATTTACCAGGAGACAACATCGATTTAAAAATCATTAAAGAAGGAAAAGAACCCAGCCAAGGTGTGGGTTACTTGGATGATGGCACTATGGTAGTGGTAGAAGAAGGTAGTAGTTATGTTGGCGGTGAATTGCGAGTTATAGTTACCAGTGCTTTGCAAACTTCTGCGGGAAGGATGATTTTCGCCAAACCCCAAGCATCTGCATGGGCATAATATCAAGGAAATTGACTTCTAACGCAGGGGGAAAGAAAAATTCTACTTAGGTAATTGATGATGAAAATTTTTTCATCTGGACTTCCTTCTGACTAGCTGTTGTGCATTAAAAATACACAACAGCTTAAAACATCTTTCCCTACTATGGGAGAATAATTGCATCAAAAACTACTATATTATTTACAATCATCATCTTTAGCAGTTCGCATACCACCAAGTAGAGTCTCTATAATTACACATCGCCTGTTATTGCTAGGAGTTGTAGAATTTGTCGATTGAGGGATAGCCACCACAATTTTAATAATCGTATCAGAAGCACTACCAGTTTCTTTAGCTGCTAGAACTCCCATGTGATCAAATGTAACAGTTTTTTTATTAGTACTTAAATTATCAAAGGCAACATTAGCAGGACTGGCAAGGGTGTTGTGAGTATCTATATTTACCAAATTTGTACCGACAATAATTTCCCCTGACTTGATGTCCAACTTTTCAGTTAAATTTTCCCAAGTGGGTGTAACAGACTTGGGTATACCAGGATAAACAGAAATTTCTGGGATACCACCATTCGTTCTCACACTGACACTGTAGTCCAGCTTATTTTTTTTCGCTTCTCTCTGTGCTTCCTGTATCGCGGCTAAAACAATCTCATTCGCCTTGTTAAGACGTTGTCTATTCATAAAACCAAGCCAACTAGGGGCAGCGATTGCGGATAAAATTCCGATCATGAATACTGCTACCAAAATTTCCAACAAGGTAAAACCATTATTTTTGGGTTTAGATGCAAGTTTATAGTCATCTCGTTGACTAACTTGATATGCTAGTTTCCAAGTATGTTGTTTCATATTATTTTATTTATATTATTAATCTGGTTTATTAAATTCTTATTGAAAACTAGAATCTTAAGTTGCTTTTTGTCAATTGAATTAATATTTTTTTTGGTTTTATTGCATTTTTTTTAGCAGAAATATGAATTAGTGAATTATCAAAAAAAAAGATTGTAATAGTTTACGAATTAACTTATTTAGCCTAATTAAACTAATAGAATATTTATTCTGTAAATAATGAACCACGTCCTTCTACTCGTACAGTTGTGGTGGGAAAGTAATTATTTTTGTCACTACTATAATCGATATTACTATTTTCTACACGAGCCAAGGCATTACCACGTAAAAAGACTTGTGCACTGTTCCTAACTATATCAACACAAGCGTAAAAGCTGGTCATTTCACTTGTAGTTCTACCAGTGAAACTTGCAGGTGTAACTTTTTTCCCCGTGACGCAGGCTTCTTCACCAGGTGCCCCATTGGTAGTTGTAGTCTGATCAATATAGTCTGTTAGTACTACTGAGCTAGGCAGATTTACAATTTGCGTCGCTTCATTATCATCTTTGTCCTTATAAGTATAAGAACTAAGTCTTTTCCACTTATTCATCTTCTGTTCTATAGTCCCAACCCCTTCCAAGCTAAATGGAGCATAACCAGAGCTCGGACAGTAACCGCTAACATACTTACCATCGTATCCTGGACAATCAACACCAGTAGTAACCCCTACTCCATCCCTGATTTGCCATCTAACAATACGAGCAGCATTAGACCAGGTGTTACTATTGTCTTTAATTAAATAGTAAGCAACTAATGAGTAGACAAAAGTATCATCTTTAGTATTGTCAGCTGCGGTAAGTACATCACTGAGAAATTCACGTTTCCAAAACACAAGTACAGGAGCCCTATCTGTAGCAGTTGGACTAGGTAGTTCGGCTTTGATTGCATCTATACCAACTGCATCATATATATAAATTGCCTGCTGTAAATCGCGGGTAATATAATCCATTGCTGATTGAATTTCCTGTTCTGAACTTGCTTTCGCTTGTTCTTGTCTGTCTGTGTTTAAAAGATTAACCATAAATCCGAGTATTGGTGTAATAACTAGTACTGCCATAATGCTAGCTACTAGTAATTCTGCCATAGTAAAACCAGCATCTCGAATAACTTTGGGTCTCTTGATATATTTACCGAGTAAAAAATTAATGGGACTCATTTTATATATTCTCTATAGAAAGATTTTATACAGTGATTAGAATTATCAGATTTATAGCACTACGCAATTAGGGAGCGGACATTCTTGGAGGCTGAAACCTCTGAACAGCAAACTGATTACTGATGAGGTTTACTATTAGTTACAACTACTATTGGAAGATGTATTACTTGCATCTTTTAACCGATTGCATAAATCGTTAAATGAATCACTATTGCTGGTGATTTCCGTATTTATTTCCACCAAAGGAGCTTTCCTATCGCCTAATCCCGCAGTTACAGTTGATTGTGTTGTGGGTGCTGTTAAAGCTCCATCATTTTGAAAGCCATCAGCTCGATACACTCGCACTCCTAAAAGATAACCAGTAGTGGCATCTGCGGAATTAGCATTATTGCGAAATGCCTGAATGATAAAGTCTTTGTTACTACCCAAGGTACAACCACCACCATCTCCATCTATGCAGTATAAATTGTTGGCAGGAGAAGCAGGAACAGTACAGTATGCATTAGCATTACAGGTTAAATTTCCTACTGTGGGCACACCACTACCAGTTGCAGGAGCGCCAATAGCCCCTGTTCGCACACCTTCTACATAGGTTTTCGCAGCTTGGGCAGCTAATTCAACCCTTCTGGATTGTACGCGAGTTGCAGTGGAGAAAACAACTACCGGAGCGATCGCTACCATCAAGACAGAAACAACCACAACTGCAATCAAGGATTCGATAATTGTAAATCCAGATTCTCCAGATTTTGGGGGGATTTTGTATTGTTTGAATTTCATAATTGTGTATTTAAGGGTTTCCAGTAGGGTGGACAATGCCCACCTTACTTATTCTGGTTTTGGACTTCTATGGACAACTAGGGCGTTGACTGGCATCAACAGCATGTTTGTCATCAAGGGTTTTGGCGCATAACAGGGTTTTTATCCAAGCATCATCGCGCCCAACTTCCCGATAATATTCATCAGGTTTATCATTTGGTATTCTCACCAACTTTTGGGCAAAGTAGTCTGGTGATTGAGAAAGTAGGGCAACATCATAACCCCATAGTCTTCCTGGAGGTTTAAAGTAAGGTGCTCTACCACTAGCAGTATCTATGGGATATAATTTTTTAGTTGGACTAACTTCATAAGGTGCGGTAGCGTAGGTACTACGGCCAATTTGCATAAACGAACCGGTAATTTTTGTTCGTATTGGTGTGGAAGTAACCTCCCAATTTTCGATGAAACGGACAAAGTTTTGCAAACCACCATTATCTTCTGAGGGATGGGCAGGGGTGTCTCCGGCAGCTACTATTAAATTAAAAATAGAAGGCTTCCACTTAGGAGTTGCGCTATTATCAAAGGTGTGGTCGTTTGCCACTTGCAACCAATACTTGTGTTTGCCCCCTGCGTTGTCTTTGGTAATGTTTTCAATCTTATTATTGAGGATAGGAGGAACATCCAAAGGTCTATCAACTTGTAAAATAGGTTCTTGCCAATCTCCATTATTGTCAGCTTTCATCCAAGGTATGAAAATAGGGTTATTACTGGCATCTTTTGCTAATACAGGCAGCTGACCTGATTTTAATGGATATGGAAATGCCTCTATTTTTCCTGAACTATTTTCTCCATAAACTTGCAGGGGAGTAACTACATCACCAGTAGTCGTATCCCGTTTAAAGGCAATTCTTTTGGGAAACTTAGGATCGTTCCACTTACCACTAGGTGGATTACTTATTGTTCCCGTTTGGACACTGGTTACGGCTTGTCCTTCAGTATTCCGTCCCTTATTTACAGTTAACCATGCATCTTGACCTAGAGCTGCATAATCTGCTGGTTCGTTGGTGGTATCAGTGGTCATAATCCACAGTTTAGGATCGCTACATAGAGAAACATTGGTTTGAGGACAAATTTCATATGCATAGTTCCTAGCTTGCTCCCATCTCATTACTGGGGTAACAAAGTTGTTGAGATAGGAACTGCCTTGAAAACCAGAGGTAGAAGTCTCGAAGTCTTTGGGGAAACTGTCGTTGTCATAGCGGTCTATTGGGCTTTCTAGTTTGTTGGGGTCACTAGAATCCTTTTTCCCATCAAGGTTGTATTGGCGTGTAGGGACAAAGCTGTTAAATTCAGAGAAGTAACTGGTTAATCCTGCTGGAACCGTTGACATGTCAAGCTTATAGTCGTAGTCTCCCTCATTACGGTAACCCAATCTAAAGTTATCAGAAAGCAAAGTAACAGCATCTCCCAACACAGATGCGGATCGCCATTCATCACCAACCTTACAATTTGGTAGTCTCGGATCACCTTTACGACAAGCAAAGTCGGCGTTTAGTGTAGTGCGAGTGTAGAAGTTACTCCAATTATCTTTTAATGGCCCTGTAAATTCTTCTACTGCACCATTCTTATTCTGATGCAAATTAAAGCTACCCTTGATGTACACAGGCAAATTGGAAGCTAAAATTAGCCCTTTCTCCGCATCTCGATAATCTTGTACTCGCCATAATTTCTCACCATTAATCAGCATAATGCCATTTGGACGACGATCTGGGTCAAGTTTGTAATCTACAGGGCTTTCTAGCTTGGCTGCATCTGAATTTCCTGCACTTTGATCTGCCAGTGCATCATCACGAGTAGCATAAATAATGCCGCTATTGGGTAGCAGATATTCTTGATTGACGGCTAGAGTTGGGGTTCCAATCTTTGTTGTTCGTAACAGTTGCAGGTCTAATACAGTGGTGCGAATCTCTAGGGGTTGTCTATCTTTTTTCGGTAGGTCATAATTGCCACTAAACTTAGTCACGTCTATGGCTTTAACCTGTCTGGGATCTAAAAAGGCAGTTTCGTAAATTGCACCGTGAGGTACAACAGACTTATCATCAGCCTTTGCACCAGCCATAATGTCAATGGCGCACAGTGCAGAATCAATGGCAGAATGGTCTGAAAGCAGAAGAGTATCGCTATTATCTATTTTATCCAAAGCCACTTTCAGTGGTTCATTTACCAGCCGTCCATTGTATGTTAATGTTGTTTGGTAATCTAGTAGTTTGCGGTAAGTACTGACCTTTGCAGAGGGAGGTGGGTAAGCTATACCATTATTGGATTTTCCACCAGTTGCATTATTCCAAGTTGATGGATTCTTTGCTGTAGTACTGTTGGAAGGGTCATAATAGCTACTAACACAAGCTATGGGTGTGGGATCTGTCTGGCTATAACCAGTGCTTTCGTAGTGATAAACTGCCGTAGCCCGCATTTTCAAGTATGGATCTTCAGTAGCTGCAGTGCCGGTAGAAGGTTGGGGTACTTTATAGGTAATATCCAAACCATACATTTCAAAAGGCTTGACATCAGCAGGAACTGAAGTATATTTTGCTGGCTGTAAATCAGACCAAACTTCAGTTGTAGTATAACTAGAGAAGTCAGTCGTTGAATGAGTGGCAGAGTCAGGCAAATAAATTCCAGCACCAGTTACTACCCGTAAACCACCTACGGTATCTTGGGGAGTACTAGGCTTTTGTGCAGCTGCTAATTCCCAATCTCCATTCCTTCCTATTGCACCTAAATCCGGTAATTGTTGGATTTGGGTACGACGGGTTCGGGTATTGTCAGTTTTAGTATTATTGGGGTCATCCCAGTAATAGCCTTTAATTTCTTGAATGTCTTCCTCCGCCGAACCTACAAATTTCTTAGTAGTGTTGTTCCACCACAGCTCGGGTAAGTTATTTCCCAGGCTAATGCGATCGCCTACATATTGTTCATTACCTTGCTTATCTGTTTCCAGCAGGTTTGGTTCAGTTGCACTAGGTCGTAACTTATTACTACCATTGGTCTGTAAACTCAGTTTTGCATAACTAGTAGAAGTTTTACCATCATCAGGGTCAAAAGGATAAATCCACCCATTCGGGGGACGTAGGGTATCAATACTTCCCTGCAGAACATTGGCAGTTGTGTAAGTCCCTAAACTATCTGTATTAGTTTTATTGAAAGCAATCTCTGCATAAGGTACACGTCTGGTGCGTCGTTTAAAGTAAGATTCTAGTGCTGTGCGGCGAACTGAATCGGCTTGAGCATAAGTTGATGGTGACGGTAAACCCAATTGTGTTTGCTTCTCAGTAATATTCTGCTCTACTTCTGCAGGATCTTTATCTATAGTCTTAGCCATTTGAGCATCAACCAAGAGATTGATGCGCTTGGCATAAGCTAAACCATTATAGGCGACTTCTTTTGAGTCATTGCTAACGGATTCATCTTCCTTGATCCTATATTTTTTCTCATCAGTAAGAGGTTGTTTTCCATTTTGGAACAAATGCACATGTGTATGTTTTGATAAGTTACCAATAAACTCACCTTTAACTACATTCCCACCCACAAAAATTTTGCCATTATCAGCTTCATAGAAACAGGAAGATGGACTACTAATTTGATAAAGTTTGACAGTACTCCACGCACTACCAGTCAGAAAGTTACTATTAGTAACAATTCGTCCATTGAGGTTAAAAGCAGCACCAGGGGTAATTGCGAGATCGTCTTCATAAACAACAGCATTATTTACCAGGGGAAGTTGTACCCGTTCCTGTTGATACTCTAAGGCTGTGAAGCCTTGATTTCCTTTGTAAGCTTCATACTTGCCTTTAATTGCATCATCAGTTGGTGGATTAGTAATGGGAACATTGGTAGTATAAGCAAAGAAACTTTTTTTCAACTTGTTGCCAATCTTAAACCAACCAGAGTCACCAACCAGAGTTGCACTAGTACCAATTGCATCCCCGCAACTTCCGCCGATATTACCCCCCATCATGGGTATAGCTCTTGCTTCTAGAGGATTTCGAGAACGGCTATATACACCACCACTTACTGGAGGATTCTTAAAGTAAATTCCGTACAGGGTATAAGTATCATACTTCCCATTATTATCAGTATCAACAGGGAACCTCCATGCAGAACGTAAATCATCCTCACCAGATTGAGTTAATTTAAGCTGTTTTTCATCACCAAATGAATATTCATTAACATATGTGACAAAATGCTTTGCTAATGCTGTATCAGTAGGTGTCGCCCGTGGTAATCTTGCATCTGAGAATAATTTATTTAACTTGGCTTTAGCACGGTCAATGGCCGGTTCCGCAGCGTTAATCACAGTCTCATTCACCCGAACATTACTAGCATTTTTAGAACGTTCAAAAGATCTAAATAATATCGCGGTGGTTAACAATACTAATACCAAAGATACAAATGATATTGTCGGCAACACAAAACCTGAATTTACCCAGTCTTCTTTCTTATTTGCTATTAAAAAAGTTTTTAATAGCCAGTTTCTTCGTTCTTTAATACTGTCAGGATATTGGCTAATATTTTGGTAGATTTTTTGAACTTGTTTAATAATCTGGCGATTCTTAGACATGGGTAATTTCCTGTTGCCTAGATAAATTACTTATGAGGTAATAAAATATTTTTGTATGTTTAATTTAACCTGATCATGATTTCCGTAAGGATTACGTGTTTTCGCTATTGCAAGGATAGGAGAAAATCTCCAAACCATTGTTTTTTTTTTAAGATTACGTAAGTCTGACTGATAAATCTGCACAGATTAATAAACTTCTGTAAATAGATGAATTAAATGGTTCAAAATTTATTCATAAATCATTTTGGTAAATGATTGAAGATGAATTATTTAATTTATAGCCTAGAAATAATAATGTTGCCATAGAATAACTTCACCTCAAAATTATGTAAAATATACTTTTCTTCATCACAGTAACTATAGATGCTTCTTAGCTACTGTGAGAGTAAGCTTATAGTACCCATTTCCAATCGGAAACATATCATTTGGAAAAAAAATAATACCTGGCAGGAAGAGCAGGGAGCAGGCGGACATAGTATCACTTAATTGACCCACAGCATCATAAATTTGGGGGCTTGTATCCTTTTCTTTTTCGGTCAAGATATACAGGATTTACATTAATTCCCTCAGTAATTCTACGATTACTTGTTGTAATACTTCTTCTGCCGCTTGCTCAACTTGTGGAGAAAACCCAATGCCATGGGCAAAATTTTTCCCTTCTACACCGTAAATAATTAACTTGGGCGGGAGTTGATTTAAACTCCTTGCTAGTTCCACTGCTTCAGCAACACTAAAAGCATGGGTAGAATAACTAAAAAACTTTGCCGGTACTGTTTGTACATTGGCATCAATGCGATGAATTTTCCCTACTTCAGCCCCAGAGTTCACAGCATCAAACAAATAAACTGTTGTAGCACCTTGCCATAATTCCATCAGCGCCACCCCTTCTCCAGATGCTTCCATAATTTTGATCTCTGGGGGTAGTTGGTTGCGAAATTTTTCCACAACCACTAACCCCAAGGCATCATCCTGGCGAAATTTATTACCAATGCCAATCAGTAATATTTCCTGGTTATGCTTATCTTTCGACATCAAGCTTGAGGAAATGGGTTGAACATGATATGCAGGGGTCGTAATTGCGAATTACTTGCTCAGATTGTTGCCGTAACTCTTCGTCTGGTAAATCTATATGTTCTTCAACGAATTGCCACAGGTCTTTTTCAATAGTTGATTGGTTTTGGGATGTAGGAGGTACAATCTTAGCATCGAGAATATCCCCTTGCTCGTCAAGTTGATAGCGATGGTAGCAAATGCCTCTAGGTGCTTCGGTACAACCATGTCCAGTACCGGGTTTAATTGTATATTCAATCACTGATTGACTGGATGTTTCTGCGTTTTCAATAATACGCAGTGCTTCTTGAGCTGCATATAATACTTCTAAACTACGGATAATAATACTCTGGAAGGGATTGCTACAAAATTCCCCTAAACCAATATCTTGGGCAATTGCTTGAGCACGGGGTGTGAGTTTGTCGAAGTTTAAATTGTAACGTGCTAGAGGCCCAACAAAGTAATTTCCCCGTTCTTTGATGTTTGCATGTAACGCTGTAGAATGAGGTTTATGTATTTCGGCAATGGAATCATAAAATTCACTAATCGGGATATTCAAACCTTTATTAGAAACCAAACGCCCTTCATTGATTGGATACTCATGGGAATGTTGCAGTGCCACAAATTCGTAGTCTGGCTCAAATTCAGGGAAAGTAAACCCAGCCACCCAACGTGCTGTTGCTTCGGCAGTTTCTATTGCCCACTGTAAATCTGGGACTAGGGACTGTAACTCTCGCTTTATGGGCATTTTGTAAAAGCCACCCACCCGCACATTAATCGGGTGAACTTCTCTACCGCCAACCAAAGACATAATCCGATTGCCGATTTTTTTTAAGCGTAATCCTCGTTGAACAATATCTGGGTAATCCTTTGCCATCTCAACCACACTGTCATAACCCAGAAAATCGGGAGCGTGCAACATAAATATATGTAAACTATGGCTTTCCATCCACTCGCCACAGTAAATCAGCCGGCGCATTACCCGAATGGCACTAGTAACTTCAACTCCAAAACAATCTTCCATAGCATGAACAGCACCCATCATATATGCAATGGGGCAAATACCACAGATGCGGGCAGTAATATCTGGTGCTTCACTATATTTGCGTCCCCGTAAAAATGCTTCAAAAAACCGGGGTGGTTCAAAAATTTTCAGTTTGACTTCTTTTACTTGATTGTTTTTGATTTTTACATACATTGCCCCCTCGCCTTCCACACGAGCGAGG
>NZ_FYBH01000081.1 GCF_900185595.1 Calothrix rhizosoleniae SC01 | reverse complement strand
CAGTTATCAGTTATCAGTTATCAGTTGTAGGTTGGGTTGAGGAACGAAACCCAACAAGAACAATATCTTTGGTCGTTGGGTTTCACTTCGTTCTACCCAACCTACATTTAATTACTTATTACTTATTACTTATTACTACTCAATCCCTATTCTACCGGACGAACGATCGCGGGTTGGGAAGGTGTTTCTGGTTTAAAAATAGCTGCTAGGGCTTTATCCAGAGAATCTGCCATAACAATCCGGTTCTCGTAGGCAACAATTACCCTAACTAAGGTAGGTAAACTATTTTGCTCTGCTTCCAAATACAGAGGTTCAACATACAGCAGAGATTCTTCGATGGGAATTACCAACAAATTTCCTTGAATCACCCGCGAACCTTCACGATTCCACAGGGTAATCCGTTGGGAAATTTCTGGATCTTGGTTAATCAAAGCTTCTATTTGCTGAGTCCCATACACCAACTGTTGCTTGGGGAATTCGTAAAGGAGTAACTTTCCATACTCCCTACCATCAGAACGGGCTGCTAACCAAGCAATTAAGTTTACCCTCTGTACGGGGGTGAAGGGAAGCAGTAATACAAACTCTTCCGATTGGGCAGTAGGCAGTTTCATAATTAGGTAGTATGGTTCTACCGGACGGCTTTTGGTTCCATAAATTTCTGTCGGTATTTTCCACAGGTCTTCTCGATTATAAAATACCTGTGGGTCTTGCATATGGTAGGTCAATAATCTTTCTGACTGGATGCTGAATAAATCTACTGGATAGCGGATATGGGTACGTAAACTAATTGGTAGGGTATTCAGAGGTTGGAACAGGTTGGGAAAGATTTTGGCAAAGGTGTTAATAATTGGATCTGAAGGGTCAGCTATGTAGAATTTAACTGTGCCATTGTAAGCATCAATGACTACTTTGACTGAGTTACGGATATAATTAAACTTATTTTTACCAGGGTCAGAATAGGGATAGCGATCGCTAGTTGTGTAGGCATCTAAAACCCAATACAAGTAGGTGGGTTCCCCTTCAGTATTCACCCCATCCCCTTGAGCTACCACTAGGTATGGGTCTTTATCGTATCGTAAGAAGGGAGCGATCGCTTGTACCCGTGAGCGAATATTTCGCCGAAATAGAAGTTTGGTTTGGGGGGTAAAGTTACGTGTCAGCAGCATTTGCCAATCTTTCAGGTATTGGGCAAATAACAACCGTCGCCAAAAACTACCAATGGCAATCCCACCTTGTCCATCATATATGTTATAAACGTTCTCTGCGCCACTGGGATAGTCCAATTCTCTGGTTTTTGTCCCCGTCATCACATAGGTATTGCTGATTTCCCCGTAATAAATACGTGGTCTGCCAATGGGAATACTGGCGCGAATGGCAGGGTTAGATATCTGCAAGGAACCTGCTTGATTTGTTGTATCGGAGCCAATGTCTTTGACGTAGTAATCTGGCAATCCTCCGGAAGCCACTGTGTTTACAGGACTCAGGGTAAACCCATAGCCATGAGTATAAATTAAATGCTTGTTTATCCATGTCTGCGCTTGTTCGGGAACGTCTCCATAGTCTAATTCCCTGGCAGCAACAATGGTTTGTTGTTTTTCTGCTTGCGGACTGGTAAGAGACTTTTTCAGGGTATAACGGTCAATATCAGCGTCAGGAAACTTATAGTAAGGTCGAATTTGTTGCAGTTGACGGTTGCTTGCTAGGAGGGGACGAGTATCCCACAGTCGAATGTTACGAATTGTCAGGTCATTTTTCCGTAGATCGTCATCTGTTAAGTTTCCTTGAGGATTAAAGGTTTTGGCTTCGATTCTCTGTAAGTTAAATGCTCGTCGAGTCAGGGCAATGGTACGCTCAATAAAGGGACGTTCTCTGAGCAATTCGTTGGGCTGGACAACTAAACTATGGACAATGGTAGGTAATAATTCCCCAGAGATTGCTGCTACTAGTACATAAATCAGGAGAACATAAACTAGTTGACGAGGGATAGGAACAGGTTTAAATTTGGCTTGAACTATCCGCGACAATAATATCATTCGCAGTACTAAGTAGACTGCGATCGCTAATGCTAATAAACTTAATCCTGTATAAATTGGTAGCTGAACATTAACGGCAGTATAACTAGCACCGTAGTTTACTCCCCTGGTAGAGTATAAAAGTTCGTAACGTAGCAACCAATAGAGTATCCCTACCCCTACCATGACTAAGCTAGCTAAGGTATTGAGATGTAGTCTTTGAGGCACCGAGAAGCCAGGGAATTGACCTTCACTGAAACTATTTGCTGATCGCAAATAAATCAATGCAACTGATGCAAGCCCCAGTAGAGATAAGCCCAAAAACCAAGATTCTAATAGTTCTGCTACAGGTAAGGAAAAGACATAAAAACTAATATCTTGGTTAAATAATGGTTCGGAGTAATTGAAATTAATGCGATTAAAATACTGTAAAACTTGATCCCAACTGGTTGCAAGCAGAGAGCCAAACACCAAGCTCATGAATACAGCGATCGCTCTTAAGCAAAAGTGATAATTAATAATAATTGCACTAGTTAACCCCAGCAGTAAACCCAACTGCACTAGGGGAATTGTTGCAGGTTGTTCTGCCCACTGCTGCCACAATGATAATAATTGCCAGGAGTTAGGTAGTTGCAGACTGGGATACCAAAAACTAATTAATTGCTGGGTGTTATAAACTATTATCCCTGCTGCCAGCATACTCAAACCAATGATAACTGGTAACAGCAGAGAAAAATTAATCCCAGTATGAGTACTAGGAAGATGAGGATGGATAGGGGTATTGATAACCCCTAAACTAGAATAGGGTTTTGTTTCCTTTTGCTCCCATCTAAATTCCTGTCTAGGATACTGAAAACGGTTAGCAACTGCGAAATTAGCAAACAAAAAGCTGATTGAGGTCAAAAAAGCGATCGCCCACAAACCAAACTGTGTCAACAAACGCCATAAAAATTCTGATAAATACCCAACTTCAGCAAACCAGAAAATTTCTCCTGTCAGGTGGGAGGCTAGATCAAATAATAGCCAGCAGCCTAACAGTAGTGCAAATGTTCGTAGAGTTCGGTTCCAAAACCACCGTTTCATATTTTAGAGGGAAGGAGGGAAGGAGTGAGAGAGGGAAGGAGGGAACAATTAAAGACTCCTAACTCCTCTTATACCGTCTCCACATCTAAGTTAAACAACATTTGTAGAGCCTCCATACAACTACGTCTGGCTTCTATATCTTGCTGACCTCGCAACTGCACCATCGGGTCATGTAAAATTTTATTTACAATTCCCTTAGTTAAGGCTTCAATCACTTCTTGTTGTTTGTCGCCAAATTCTGCACCCAGACGGGATAAAGCTTTTTCTAACTCTTGTTCCCGGATGGCTTCTATTTTATGGCGCAGACAACTGATGGTGGAAACTGTTTCTAGGGAGCGCCACCACAAAGCAAAGGCATCTACTTCCTCTTCTAATAATCCGACCGCTTCCTCAGCCATCTTGCGTCGGCTTTCCTGATTTTGTGCTACTACCGCTTTCAAATCGTCCACATTAAAGGCTTTAATATGTGATAGTTCATTGACATCTACATGGACGTTACGAGGTACGGAAATATCAAATAGCATCAAACCTCGACTAGTGCAAACAATTGGTTCTAATTTGCTGCGATCAAGGATCGGTTCCGTAGCGGATGTACTGGTAAAGACAATATCACTTTCGGGAATTACAGATAGCATTTCCGATAATGGACGCACTTGGATGGGCTGTTCTGAGAATTGCTTTGCCAAGTCTTGTGCTCTGCGCATAGAGCGATTCAAAATACAAATTTTTCCTGCGCCTTTGGACACTAAATGTTGTACCAGCAAGCGGGACATTTTCCCTGCACCGAGAATCGCTACTTGACAACTAGAAATATTTTCTACTTTCATATGTGCCAATTCTACGGCAGCAGAACTAATAGACACCGCACCAGTACCAATACTAGTTTCTGTTCTGACCCGTTTACCGGCGGTAATAGCTTGTTTAAATAATCGATTCAAAATAGTTTTGATACCGCTGTATTGTTGTCCCAGCTTGTGAGTGGTTTTCACCTGAGCCAGAATTTGTCCTTCTCCCAACACCAAACTATCTAATCCTGCTGCTACGCGCATCAAATGCATGACTGCATCATCGTGCAGCAAAATAAACAAGTGAGGGCGTAAAGTTGGTGAACCTAATTGGCTATGTTCTACCAAAAATTGAATTATCTCCCCAATCCCCTGTTCTGTACTCTCAGTCACAATATAAATTTCCAGACGGTTACAGGTGCTGAGAATAGCCGCTTCTTGAATATGGGGATAGCTAGTGAGTTGAGCGATCGCATTTTCTAATTGGGGTTCTGGAATACTCAGCTTTTCCCGGATTTCCACTGAGGCGGTTCTATGGCTTAACCCCACCACTGCTATATGCATATTTGTCACTTATAAACGTTTGTTATGATTTTTCTCCTTCAGACCAATTAGTCATTAGTCAAATATTTGAGACTAATGACTAATTGACTAACGATTAGTGCAGTTGTAAGTATTCGGGATTGTCAAACATATGTATGGTATCAACAAATCGAGCAGTTTTTGACTGGTTGGAAATTACCAAACTTTGAGTTCTCGCTCCTCCGTGGAAGAAACGTACCCCTTGCATCAAATTGCCGGAAGTAATACCACAAGCAGCAAACAATACAGTTTCTCCAGATGCTAACTCTTCTGCAGAGTAAACTTTATCTGGATCTGTGATGTTCATGGACTTGAGGCGTTCTAGGTTAGCTTCTTTGCTTTCGCCAATCAAACCAGTTTTCACAATTGCGGGATCGTAAATTAATTGACCTTGGAAGTGTCCTCCTAAAGCTCGCATGGCGGCGGCGGAGATTACCCCTTCTGGAGCCGCACCAATACCCATGAGACAGTGGATATTAGTACCAGCAAAGCCGCAGGATAAAGCCGCACCCACATCACCATCGGAAATTAGTTGTACCCTCGCACCAGCAGTACGAATTTCCTGAATTAAATCCTTGTGGCGATCGCGTTTCATCACTACCACAACCAATTCTTCGATGGATCGTTCTAAGCATTCTGCCAAAATCTGCAAGTTTTCTGTGGCAGACTTATTAATGTCCACTTTCCCCTTTGCTGCTGGGGGAGCAGCCAACTTCTTCATATAAAAGTCAGGAGCGGCAAACAAACCACCTTTCTCGGAAATTGCCAATACAGCCATAGAACCGGGTTGACCATATGCTACCAGGTTAGTACCTTCACAGGGGTCAACGGCGATATCAATTTCAATTAATTCATCTGGGTTGCAAAAATCTTTCGCATCTGGACGACTACAAATACCAACTTCTTCACCAATATAGAGCATAGGAGCATCATCCCTTTCTCCTTCTCCAATCACAATACGCCCGCGCATGTAGATTTTATTCATCCGCTCCCGCATAGCATCTACAGCAACCTCGTCTGCTGTATCTTTTTCACCCTTACCCATCCAGCGAGCAGAAGCGACCGCAGCTTGCTCAACTACTTCAATAATCTCTAACCCAATTGAATTTTCCACGGTGTCTGCCCTCTCAAGTGCTTGGCTTTGCGTCTTTTCCGTACAGCCATATTCAGTATTCAAGTCTACCAAAGCGCGGATACCTGTGGAAAATAGTCTAGACTCATCAGCATGTTAAGTTTTATTAACTTAGTTATGGAAAAATTTTAACCGATACCGGTAAAGGGCGACAGGATGAATCCCAGCAGCAAAATAATCTGGGTCTTGGGGTGATAAATAAACAGCAGTCACTTGCTCTGCTTCTATCATGGGATTGTTGGTAGATAATTTCTGGTAAGCAGTAGTTGATTCCACAGAATTGAAATAGGGGCTAACTCCACCTTGAAATCGTTGCTGAAAGACTTCTGAGGCAATAAATTTGTCATCAAACGTTGTTTCTACACCACGTTTGCTAACAATAGATATTAACTGGCGCTCTCCCCGTAAAAATGTAATCTGGCGGTTGGGTGAGTTGGGGTCTGTTTTTACAGCTATGACAGTATTATCGCCTAAATAAGCTTTTGCCAAACTCAAGCCATTAAAAGTCCTATCAGCGACTACATCAGACAATGCAGATATGGGTTGTTTGCGGATGAATTTGACATCAAACTTTACAGGTACATTCAGATACTGACGATTACTGGCAAAGCCAGGGGTGATAATATCGGGTGCTAAAGGTGCCACTAAATCCACCAATGTACTTGTTACTTGCCATTTACCCAACATCCACTCTGGATATGCTAAATCTCCTTTCGCGGGTTGAAGTGAATTGATTTTTGACCATTCAGGAAAATGATACAAACGTTCAGCTAATTCTCCTGCCCTCGCTTCCCCAGCAAGAAGTAAGAAATAACACATAATTAACCCAAAAATACATAATCTTTTTCTTTTTCCCATGAGTGTTTTTTAACGACGTAAATTAATTATTCTCAGTATATTGGTGAATTATCTCTAGTTTTCTCAGCAATAATTCAGTCTTCACTATTTTTTTGTCACCAGTACAAAATTAATATCCTATTTTATATATTGTTTTTATTAAGTTTGCTCAAAACTTAAGAATTACTAGTACAATCACTTAGGCTGATGATGTGAGTAATCACCCTTATCATCAATACTTTCCTATTTCCTTGTTCCTTGTTTCCTGTTTTTGAGCTAGAAATAAATATTATGACTTTAGCTAAAACAAAGGCTGTTCAGGCTATCCACACACCGCTTGAGAGCAACCAGCCAGTTAATACATTAGGCATCATAGAAAACCAGTATGTTGCATCAGAGATGACTGATATTGTTTATATCAGCGAATATCTTGATGATTCTAGCCTAAATCACGCTTGTTTAAGGGGAAAAAACCTCAGAGATATCAATCTTAAAGGTACCCAACTAAACTTTGCAGACCTCAGAGAAGCAGACTTGAGAGGAGCAAACCTCAGTGGTAGTTTCCTTAATTTTGCAGACCTCAGAAAGGCAGATTTAAGGGGAGCCAATCTCAAAGGAGCAGATTTAAGAGGAGTTAATCTCACAGGAGCAGACTTAAGTGGAGCCAATCTGAACTCAACCTTTCTCAGCCGTAGCTTCCTCAATAGTGCGAATTTGAGCGATGTTTTTTTATGTGGTGCTGACCTCCGAGGAGCCTTTCTCAACTATGCCAACATTAGTGATGCTTTCCTCAATCGTAGTGATTTACGAGGTGCTTTCCTCAAAGGAACAGATTTACGGGGTGCTTTCCTCAGAGGTGCTGACCTTAGTACTGCCAACCTCAGAGGTACTTTCCTCAATTTTGCAAATCTTAATCGTGCCAATCTCAACGGTGCTAATTTGAGTAATGCTGACCTCAGCTTTGCCATCTTCAGAAGTGCTAATCTTACCTCAGTTAAATTAGCTGATGCTTACTTAGAAGAGGCTATTTTTAGCAATAACACAGGTATTAGTCTGGAGATGAAACAAGAAATAATTGCACAAGGAGGAAAGTTTGAAGATATGCCAAAAGAGGGAGTGACAAAAACTAGCTTCAATACATAGACAAACAATAATAGATTAAGTATGAGAATATCTGAAATTTTATATCAATACATTTTGATGTAGAATTTTTTTAAGGTATTATATTTTTATATATCAGGGTGTAGAAACTACAGTGTATTCTGATTCATTAATTATTCCTGCATCCAGAAATAATTAGTATAAAGTTTACTGAATAAGGTAATGATTGAAGGTCGGGTATAGGTTTAAAGTTTGATTTATCCATTCCCAGAATGCTTTGATCGAGAGGTATTGCATAATTAGGGGATGATTTTGTCAGAAAGGAGCAAACATAATCCCTGTGTTCCTGTGTCTCCCTTCGAGTTGCGCAACTTGACGGCAGTTGCTTTATTCATCCCAGTATTCAGCAATGCTGATCGAGAATATTCCTATATCAGTGCCTAAGTTAACTATCAGTGCCTAAGTTAACGTAGATTAAGTAATTACATTTTTAAGAATTAGGGATTAGTATCAACTAATTTCAGTTTTTTGAATCTTGGCAATTACTACGTAAATCATATTGTCGCGTCTAGCGGAGTCTATATGTCCCTGGACAATATCTTCAAGTTCTTAACTGGGGAACTTGGCAATATGTTTGTGTCACCCCACAAAACATTAGAAGTAGAGATCCAACCGCAAACATCATCAATTGGAACTACAAAACCATCATCACACACAATTAAGAAACTAATTGCCATGATTAATGCTTCAATGCTCCAAGATATTCTGTATAACTGTGTCAGCAATACACCTAATATTCAGGGTGCTGCCTTGGTCAGTCCTGATGGATTAGCTTTAGCTTCAGTATTACCAGCAGAAATGGATGAAGAACGTACCGCCGCCATGTCAGCAGCTATGCTTTCCTTAGGGGAGCGCATTGGTAATGAACTAGCACGAGGCAATGTTGAGCGCATTGTTGTGGAGGGAGAAAAAGGCTACGGCATTATGGTTGGTTGTACTTCAGAAGCAGTTTTATTGATTCTTGCTAGTACTGAAGTCAAACAAGGTCTATTGTTTCTAGAAATTAAACGTGTTGTTGCTCAAATTGCTCCAGTTCTAGTTTAGTCGTAGCATTTTGAATTTTATAGATACACTTACTGGAGGATTCTTCATGTTACGAGTCATGATGCGTAAAGCCCCCGTGTTTCCAACCGGGGGATATAAGCGAACACAATGAATTTATTCATTCGTGATGTGGGTCATTAATATAATCTAAAACTTTTTGAGTACTAATTTTCCCAGTAGTGTCAAACATATATGAATGAGTCCACAAGCTAGGGAGCTTCATTAATTCTGGAAACTCTTGACGTAAATAC
>NZ_FYBH01000047.1 GCF_900185595.1 Calothrix rhizosoleniae SC01 | reverse complement strand
GTAGTTAAACATAATTAATTACACAATGTCATTGCGAGTGTAACGGAGTGAAACGAAGCAATCGAAAGGGTTAGGATTACTTCGCGTAGTTCGTAATAATGGTAAATATTTTTGTTGACTTACTTAAAACTACACATGGACAGCAGGGGGGCAGGGAGCAGGGAGAAAATTATCTGTAGCCAGGATTTAGAGAGATAGTATTATACATCACTGCTCGTACTGAAATCCTGAATTAACTTTTCATAAAGTACTCAGCAGAGAATAAATCACCTCAATCATAGATTTTGATACTTCTTAAGACTTTTTACCTACCCCTCTGAGATATTGTGAAATAAAGCATCTAAAATTTTTAAACACGAAATTTTAATGACATCAGTAGATTTCCCCAAGCATAAAAAAGCCAAAGCCCTTAAACCCGGAAGCATTAAACCCGCCAAAGAATTATGCAGTGAATGTGGACTTTGCGACACATACTATGTTCATTATGTCAAGTCAGCCTGTGCCTTTATTAATCAACAATTTGAGCAATTAGAAACCCAAAGTCACGGACGCGATCGCAACCTTGACAACCCCGATGAACTCTACTTTGGGGTGCATCAAAACATGATGGCTGCACGGAAAATAGAGCCCATCCCCGGCGCTCAGTGGACAGGAATTGTCAGCACCATCGCCATTGAAATGCTGAATCGTAGCCTAGTTGAAGGGGTGGTCTGCGTGCAAAATACCAAAAAAGACCGCTTTCAACCCATGCCCGTCATTGCCCGGACCCCAGAGGAAATACTGGCAGCACGAGTAAATAAACCAACTCTCTCCCCCAACCTTTCCGTACTCGAGCAAATCGAACAATCGGGGATGAAGCGACTATTAGTAATAGGCGTTGGTTGCCAAATCCAAGCATTACGAGCCGTAGAAAAACAACTGGGCTTAGAAAAACTCTATGTCTTGGGTACACCCTGCGTCGATAACGTCACCCGCGCCGGACTGCAAAAATTTCTTGACACCACCAGTCGTTCTCCAGAAACAGTGGTGTATTACGAATTTATGCAGGACTTCCGGGTTCACTTCAAACATGAGGATGGCTCCACCGAAACTGTACCTTTCTTTGGTTTAAAAACAAACCAACTCAAAGATGTATTTGCCCCTTCCTGTATGAGTTGCTTCGACTACGTAAATTCACTTGCAGATTTAGTTGTTGGGTATATGGGCGCACCCTTCGGCTGGCAATGGATTTTAGTGAGAAATGATACTGGGAAAGAAATGCTGTCATTGGTGCAAGACCAAATACAAACCCAGCCGGTGATGTCCAAAGGCGATCGCCAACAGGCAGTGCAGCAAAGTATACCTGCCTATGATAAAGGTGTGACTTTGCCTATGTGGGCGGCGAAACTTATGGGGGTGGTAATTGAAAAAATTGGTCCCAAAGGGTTGGAATATGCGCGGTTTTCCATCGATTCCCACTTCACGCGGAATTATTTGTATGTGAAACGGAATTATGGTCAGAAGTTAGAGGAGCATGTTCCGGAGTTTGCCAAGAGGATTGTGAGGCAGTATAAGTTACCGGATTAAATTTGGGTAGATGAAGAACCCCAGTTCAGAAATGTTGTCAGATGCTAAATATTATCTGGATCAATATTCAGTTCTCGCAACTTTGCAGCCAACCTTTCTGCTTTTTTTTGAGCAGATTCTGCTGTTTCTTCTGGGGTAGGAACTAATTCACCTTCTGGGGTAAAAAATCGTAGTAGTCCTTCATAAATACCCAAATAAAGTCCTAACTGTTGACTCCACAAATGTCCTTCTTCATTGACTGCTAAAGGTTCATATTGTCCATCTAATAAATGAAATCCAGCGAATTCTAGGGTGTAAGGATCAAACCAAAAATAATCAGGAGTACGAAAAGTATCTTGGTAAAGTTTTTTCTTAAATTCTCTATCTGTATTAGCTGTGGATTCCGACAGAATTTCTACAATGACATGGGGATATTTACCATCTTCTTCCCAAACAACCCAACTTTTACGCAGTTTACGTTCCGTGTCCAACACCACAAAAAAATCTGGTCCCCGGAAGTCTTCTGATCTACGTTGATGGGGACTGTAATAAATGGTTAAGTTCCCAGCAGCATAGAAATCATTTCTGTCTTTCCATAGCCATTCTAGACATTTGAAAAGTAAGATAATTTGTCTGAGGTGTAGTTCTGTTTCCAAGGGAGGTTCATCGCTGTATAAATCACCTGGGGGAAAGATAACATCTTCGGTGATGTCTTGGGGAGTATCTAATTCTTTAGCGAGGGACATAGCTAGGGAGCTGACTATGAGGGTATTCTGGGTTTATTTTGACACTCCCACGGTTACGCTAGGCGATCAACCGTGGGATTCTTTCGTCATAGGGAACCCAATGGTTTTACCCTCAGAAAGCATCTTCACCGTATGCCCTACGGCTGCAAGTCCTCTAATTAGGACTACTTGACTTGCAGCTACATCTCTATCAGTTATGTAGCCGCAATTGTCGCATTTATGAACACGCTCTGCTAATGTTTTTTTACCTGTTTCATGTTGGCAATTAGGACATATTTGGCTTGTCTTTCGTGAGTCTACTTTCTGGAAATAGACACCACATTTAAAACAAGTTTGTTCAAGGATGTTGAGAAATTGACCAAAACCCGCATCTAGGCAATGCTTACCAAGCATCCCACGGGAAAGACCAACTAAGTTTAAATCCTCTACAAATATCATCCCTACACCCTCACATAGCTGATGTGAAAGCTTTCTATGCCAATCTTTACGACAATTAGCAACGTATTCATGTAATTTTGCAACTTTCTGTTGTGCTTTTAACCAATTGTTTGAGCCTTTTGGTTTTCTGGTAACACGCTGTTGTAGCAATTTCAGCTTACGTTGGGCATCAACAAAAAACTTGGGACGCTTGACTAAAAGACCGTTAGAAGTCGCTACCATTGAGGTTAAGCCTACATCAATTCCCAAAGCGTTACCGTGTGGCATGGGTTGAGGTACATTTACATCCCATTGCAAGGTTATCATTGCATACCATCCAGAAACACGCTTAACAATTCTCACTTGTTTTACTTTTGAATCTTCTGGTATTGGTCGGGATTTTCTAAACACAACTACACCAATTACAGGCAATTTAATTTTATTGCCCATGACTGGGTTATTTTTGAACTGAGGAAAAACAAAACTCCGCATCCGACCA
>NZ_FYBH01000241.1 GCF_900185595.1 Calothrix rhizosoleniae SC01 | reverse complement strand
AAACATCACTACATCACACGTTGTTAAAAGGAAAATTTATGCAGTTCCTATCACGCTCATTTCATTTCCATAGAGCAAGCGCTGGACTTATCGCAGCCGCTCTTTTGACCACAACAGTTGGTTTGACAAATACAGAAGCCAATGAATCCAAGGGTCGATTTAGGCAAATCTTACCGCCAAACCGAGAAGCCTTTGGTACTAACTACGCTGACCTCACCGGAAAATGGTGGGAGTGGGCTGTAAACATACCAACCGAGACTAATCCGATATTGGATCCGGGTGGTAAGGAAAACGCCAATGCTTGCCAAGTAGGACAGTTTAAGGTTGCTGATGTATTTTTCCTAGCAGGTACATTCGGTAACGAAGAGCCAGTGACTCGATATTGCACAGTACCAGCTAACAAGCCTCTTTTCTTCCCTCTGTTAAACGGTTTATTCTGGGTACCTGAAGATGGTGATACAGTCGAAGAGGTTAGAAGGGGCGTAAATCTCGGCAGCGAATTGGCAAACGGGATAAAACTTACGGCTGAGATAAATGGAAGACCTGTCGAAGATATCTTTGCCTATCGCGCGCAGTCACCTCCAGGTGGTTTTACTATTCCATTCAGAGAGGGAGGGATTGTTACCACATTGTTTGGTTTTGACCCAGGTGACCGCTCACCGACTGTGGCAGATGGATACTGGCTTTTCCTTAGACCTTTGCGTCCTGGAAACCATGAAATTCGGTTTACCGCTACTAGGAATAGGGATAATTTCGAACTTGATGTCATTTACAAGTTAACTGTCGTTAACAATTATCGTACTCAAAAGAAGCGTAAGCCCTCCTACCATCGCAGGAATAATAGATTACGCATTCCCAAGAATTCTCCTTGGTATCGATATCAATAAGGGAACATCAAAAAAGAAATTATTCGGTGAGGACAAGGTGTCACTAAGGTTATAAGCTGAGAAATTGTGACCAAATGGTTTCTATGTGGGAACTTTTTCTCACACCATTTTAATCCATGACTAAAGCTTTCACATAGATTGCCATTAGTTACAGGAGACACTCAGGATATTATTTATAATGCGATCGCTCAACAATTCCGAGAGTTAGGATGTACATTAATTGCTATTGGTGGTGTTGCAGATTATGTACATATTCTTATAGGTTATCCGCTCAGTTTAACAGTATCGGAATTGATTAGAAAATTTAAACCTGATAGCTTTTTTAAATGGCAAGGTGGTTATGGTGCATGTACCAGAAGTAATGAGGATAATTTTTTTCTTGTTCTGACATTACCTCCTGTACATCTGGTTTTGCTTCAAAATTAGCCACAAACCCCTAATTAAATCTAAAATCGGATTAGACCGTAATTTTACAGATAACGTGCCGCCAGAATCTCACGACCTTATAGTTGAATCTCCATCCCCTGGTTCTTTGCTGCGAGAACAGGCAATTTTAACTATCCGTAATAGCCTGCGTCCCGGACAACAACAAATGGCTGATTGGCAATCTGGCCCCCTGGCGGTATCTGCGGTTCCTGGTGCTGGCAAATCTACGGGGATGGCAGCTGGTGCAGCAATTGCGATCGCTAGACAATATTACCACCTTGCTACCAGTTCCCGTCCCCCAAAACATCGTCAGTTGGTGGTTGTCACTTTTACTCGTTCTGCTGCGGCTAACATTAAGGCGAAAATTCGTAAATATCTACGGGAAGTTTTATCTCTACCCCAAACGGGTTTTGTGGTTCATACTCTCCACGGTTTGGCGTTAAATATTGCTAACCGTCATCCAGATTTATCGGGTTTAGATTTAGAGAATGTCACCTTAATTACACCCAATCAATCCCACCGCTTCATTCGTACTGCTGTAGAACAATGGATTAGTCAGCACCCAGAGGATTATTCCCGGTTGTTGTCGGGGATGCAATTTGACGGGGAAGAAACGGAACGCTTACGCCGTCAATCGGTTTTGAGGACGGAAGTATTACCGGATTTAGCATCTACCGTCATTCATGAAGCCAAAAGCTCGGGAATGTTACCCGCAGATTTGCAAAAATTGAGTCAACATGTGGTTGATGAATACGCAATTCTCCGAATAGCATCCGGATTATATACACAATATGAGAATTTGATGCGATTGCAGGATTTCATTGACTATGATGACATGATTCTAGCGGCGTTACGAGTGTTAAAAAATCCTAGTGCTTGCAAGATTGAACAGAATCAGGTATTTGCTGTTTTTGAAGACGAAGCCCAAGATTCTAGCCCCCTGCAAACTAAATTATTAGAAATTCTGGCGACAGAAGTGGGAGGTAGTAATAGTCACCAGCCCCAAATTAACTTAGTACGTGTTGGCGACCCCAACCAAGCAATCAACTCTACCTTCACCCCCGCAGATCCGATTTATTTTCGAGATTTTTGTCAACAATGTGACACCCAAGCCAGATTAGCCACTATGGATCGAGCGGGTCGCAGTACTAAAATAGTTATTGATGCTGCTAACTTTGTTTTGGCATGGGTGAATAGCTTTTATACCAAACAACAAAAAACTCCCCCTGATTCCCCTACTTCCTTTACCCCTGTAATTGCCCCCTTCCGTCCTCAAAAAATTCATCCTGTGACTGCCGATGATCCTCAACCAGATGCTAACCCTCAGCCAGTAAGTAGGGGTTTAGAACTTCATGCTCCCCAGGACACTCAACAAACAGTAAAAATACTGAGTCAGAGGATAATTGAATTATTTAGCCAAGATGATGCAGCGAAAGTCAATGCAGCTATTTTAGTCAGAGAAAACCGCCAAGGCAGGTGGTTATCAGATGCACTGCGCCCCATATGTAAACAACATGAAATTACACTTTATGACGTGGGAGAACAAGAGCGCCATTCCCATGTACCAGAAGAAATTTTAATCCTACTACAATTTTGCGATCGCCCCCATTCCCCCGATTACCTCAAAGCTGCCCTCACAGTCATGGTACAACGGCGATTGATTGAACCCCAAGACCTCAACGCCCTGGCAACCCTCCCAGAAGAATTTTTATACCCCAGTCCCCTGGCTGCACCCCAACCAGAACCAATCCAAAAAGGTGCTCATTTGTGTCGTAGTTTACTACGTGCCCGGTTGCAATTGCCCCTATATCAATTAATTTCCTTCCTGGGGTTAGTACTAAATTACGACCAAGCCGAACTAGCCACCGCCGACAAACTAGCAGAACGGGTAAACCAACAAATAGCTGGTGGTATTTCCATGGGAGCCATGTTAAATACCTTGAGCGATATAGTTAGTTCGGAACGCTTTGAACCCGTGGAAACAAGTAACATAGAAGCCCGATATACAAACCCCGGTCAACTAACTATAATTACCATGCATAAAGCTAAAGGACTAGATTGGGACTATGTATTTATACCTTTTTTGCATGAAAATATAATACCAGGTAGATTTTGGATTCCGCCCCAAAGTCAATTTCTAGGTAACTTTACCTTATCAGAAGTAGCCCGCGCCCAAATTCGTGCCTATCTCCACGGGGAGTCTAGTTTACCCCATGTTGCTGACGCTTGGGAAGGAGCCAAATATTTAAAAACAGCAGAAGAATATCGTTTATTGTATGTGGCGATGACAAGAGCAAAAAGGCTATTGTGGATGTCTGCGGCGAAGAAAGCACCCTTTACATGGAGTAAACCAGATAATTTACAAGAGCAAGCACCTTGTCCCGTCTTTTCAGCATTAACACTTCAGTTTCCTAGTTGTGTGATTTCGCAATTTGAGTGATGCTTGTGTCGCTACCTGCTGTAAAGTTAATCTTTCAAACTACAGTAAAACACTTACTCTAACTACACGTTAAACCCAAACTTTCAAGTGATAGCGCTACGCCCAAGTAATAAGTAAATTAGTACAAGGGGTGTGAGTAGCAACCGAGCAGTAAACCACGATAAGAACTGTACCAATTAAACCTTCTGGGAATCAGACCCCTCAAACTCTTGAAATCTCGTTCAAATTTTCTGTAGCAAATAGCCTAAAGTTTAATTGGTACTACAAAAACAAGGTTTTTCGCCGTTTTTTGGATAAAAACGTATTTTTATTTCTGTAATTCTTTCATAGTGATACTTTCAGGCGTTACGTGGCGGCTCATGACATGTTCGCTACTTTTACCCCTACTTTGGCAACTGAACTAAACTGAGAAAAAATAGTTAAACCATTAGGTACACAAATAAATTCAACGGGATTTCCATCAAATAATTCTCCATCTACTACTAATTTTTGAGTCGGCTCGGTAGTTAACTTAAGTTTATTGGTACGCAAACGAATTAGATTTTGATCTTCAACTTCGGATTTAGCTAGAGCAGAGGCGAGTAAAGCTGCTGATGTATTAATTCCCTCAAGCCAAGTTTTAGATACAGGAATTGTCACTTCTAAAAGACCATCATCGGGAATAACAGCACCAAAGCCCTGAGCCATAATTGAAGTAGCAGGAGCAGCATTGGCAACCGTAACCGCAGGTGTTTTAAAATCTAGAACCTGACCCTCAATTTCAATTTGAGCTTGAAAATCTTCTTGAGTAAAAAATTGCTGCGCTCCAGAAAGTACATAAGCAAGAGTTCCCAAGCGATTTTTTAGCTCTCGATTGGCATTATCGACCATCCCTGCTTCAAAACCTACCCCAGCTAATAAAATCATCGGAATTTCATTACAATAGGCTGCGTCTACCATTCTGGTATTCCCTGCTGCAATAGTTTCACAAGCCAGTTTGAGTTTGGTTGGCAGTCCCAAAGCCACCGAAAAAGCATTGGCAGTACCACGAGGAATAACACCCAAAGATATTCCCGTTTCAATAGTTTCTCCAGCGATCGCTGATACTGTGCCATCTCCTCCCGAAGCAATTACGCAACCCACTTGGTCTTCGGTTTGATTGGCTTGAATTTTAGCGATCACTTCTCGGGCTTGAATGGCTGGGTCGAGCCCTGGTTGGGTAAAAATAATGTGGAGATTCATTTGGGGTTCGAGAATGCGACGAATCATTTCTAAATCTCGATCTGGATTCCCTTGTCCTGCCACAGGGTTGAAAATCAAATAAGCATCTCGCAGTTTGGCTACTGCTTGAATCGATAATTCGGCGGTGGAGATATTAGTAGCTAGAGGGATATCGTAAAAGTTACAGACCCTAATCAGAGCTTGACAATCAGGTTCGGGAGATTGAAAATTTAGCGTATCCATCAAAAAGATTACGCCAACTACTTCTCCTGTAACAACTTGGGCTGCAATCTGTAGAATACCTCCCTCGGAGTTCGATTTTACTTTATTGACAGATAATCCTGTTTCTTGCTCGATCTTTTGTCCTGTGGCACTTGTAGCAATTAGCTCGTAGCGAGCTAGAATGGAGTAATATTTTTGGGCTAAGACAACAATCTCATTGTTTCTACTATCTTGGGCAATCAATGCAACGGATGACGACATAATTAATTTCTTCTGAGAAATTCAAGTAATCGTACAATATTATTCGGATATTTCTTCTGGAGATTTGCCATCAGTCTAGGAAGCCTAGCTTTCACATGGACTGGATTTTACCCCAATCTGCAATAAATAATAAGTTTATTGCTCATAGGTTTGGTGCTTCAAAAATGTCATAACGTGCTTTGGTATTGCTATAGAAGGGAAGAGGTTTTTGGACAACTTTACTCTTAGTTAACGTGAGTTCGATGAACTTTAAAGTCTGAAACCCTTAACCAACATATGGTCTGGAAATTCGTAGTTCCCAAAAATGCTTGAGTTTATTGAGAGTTGTTATTAGCCTTTATTTCAATAATCCTTGATTTACAGGGTTTTTAGTACCTAAAATCCGTCGAACTCACGTTTAAGTAGGTTGGCGTAAAAAATTATCGTTTGGATAAGGCAGGGGGCAGGGAGCAGGGAGCAGGGGGAACAAGGGTTTTAGGCTTATTTACTATTCTTCACATAGTTTGGTTTTATTGTGCCGACTTACTTA
>NZ_FYBH01000041.1 GCF_900185595.1 Calothrix rhizosoleniae SC01 | reverse complement strand
AAACAATAAATAGCTTCTCAGTCTTGGGTTTCACGTTGCTGAAACATTAAATAATTGTTAAAAAAAACTATGGATTAGCAGTGCATTATACCTATTACTGGTAGGCTTAGATGATATCAACCAGAGTTAATCGGAGTGAAAATAATTCAATTTGTAACTTATAGCACAAGTTAAATAACAAAAAGATTTAATAATTTAATCATAATTACATAATTTTGTCTCAAAATAGATCTTAACTCCAGTAATCCTATAAATTTGCTGGGGGAGGTTTTACATGAATCATGACACTTTTATAGTTCCACCGGGCAAAAAAATTTCACTCAAGAAAGATTACAATCCAGCTTATAAAGATAATTACCACCAAAAGTCTGATGCAGTAGCAAAATTACAGGCAGGGATTAAAAAGTTAGCTGAATATCAAGATATTCTTTATGCTCAAAATACCTATGCCTTATTAGTTATCTTTCAGGCAATGGATGCAGCAGGTAAAGATAGCACCATTAAGCACGTTATGTCTGGTGTCAACCCCCAAGGGTGCCAGGTATTTAGCTTCATAGTCCCCAGTGCTGAGGAACTGGATCATGATTATTTATGGCGAACAGCAAAAGCCTTACCGGAAAGAGGCAGGATTGGTATTTTTAATCGTTCTTATTATGAAGAAGTGTTAGCTGTCAGGGTACATCCAGAAATATTGCGAAAGCAACAATTACCCCATTTCCCCAATGATAATCAACTTTGGAAACAAAGATTTGCAGAAATAAATAATTTTGAAAAATATTTAGTTAATAATGGTATAATCATTCTCAAGTTTTTTTTAAATGTATCTAAAGAAGAACAGAAAAAGCGCTTTTTAAAAAGAATTGAATTACCAGAAAAGCATTGGAAATTTTCCTTAAGTGATGTCCATGCGAGATCCTTTTGGAATGATTACATGGAAGCTTATGAAGATGTTTTTAAACATACAAGTACAGCTTGGGCACCTTGGTATATTATCCCGGCGGATCGCAAATGGTTTACCCGTTTAGTCGTCGCTGATATTATTTGCACTAAGTTAAAAGAATTAAATTTGCAATATCCAAGGGTCAGTGAGGAGCATAAGGAACAATTGCTGTTAGCCAAAGCAATGTTGGAGCAAGAGGATTTAAATTAGCCTAATTTTCAGGAAATCCTCACAAGTTTCTCAGATTTGTAGCTTAGTCTCTATATATCTCCACAGGAGGGGTAAGGAATATGGAAACCAGGAAGCTTGCACAATTTATCAACTTTTTGCAGGAAGATTTAGCTATTCCAGCAACTGATTTACAACTTGCTTTGCGTCATCCTGAGCAAACTCCTGGTTTGTTACCGATGATTCTATGGCAGTATGGGTTGGTGACTGTAAACCAGTTGGATCGTATTTTTGACTGGTTACAGGGTAGCAATTGAATTAACTCGTCACCTGGTGACTTCTTGAAGTTCACCCTTCAGGTTTTTGGTTGATTCCTGGTAAAGCATTGAATCATCGTTCCCAGCTATTTTTGATCAGAGAAGAATCATCATAATTCCACCCCGTAATAGCCCAAGTAACAGGTCTTTCTGTACCATAGTGCCGTAAAGTTACCGCGCCAATGGTCAGTTTATCTCCCTTTTTCCCTGGAATTTCCTGTCCTGCTAACCACAATGTTCCCCGTTGTCCTTCACTCCTTGTTCCCAACTCTTCATAACAAAGGTGTAGTTGATAATTTTCAAGTTGAATGATTTCACAGTCAGCCGAGTTCATCATTGACGATTAGCTCCAATTTATAGCACTACCAAAGCACGTTAGGACAAAAGATAGTTGATAACAATCAAGTCGTGGTAGTTGAAAATCTAAATGTCAAGGGCATGGTTCGTAACCACAAACTAGCAAAAGCAATATCTGATACCTCATGAGGAACCTTTGTGAATTTCCTCTCTTATAAATTAAAAAAAGAAGGAAAAGTACTCATAGAAATAAACCGATGGTTTCCTAGCTCCCAGCTTTGCTCTAATTGTCATTACAAAAACTTCAACCACTTAAAGAAATTTTGCCACCAAGGTGTAGTTCCTTGATCATCCAACTTCATTTTGTTACGAATATCTTGAATATTCCAAGTGGTGAGTTTGGCTAGGGTTTGTGCTTCCTTCTCAAATCTTCTAGGCAAAGACTGTTTGTATTTTCTACCAGCCTGACAATTAGCTTCTCCTGTGTAGGGATGGCGTAAAACGTAGCGTCCCTGAAATAGCTGACGGTTGGAGGTTTCTTGAAACATTAAGTCTTCTGGGAACTTGTCGCGGGTATAACGTACATGCAGACGAGTTAGAAAAACACTATGGGAACGAGGAGGAAATGGGGTTCTAATTGGAGGACGACGACGGGGTGTGATTCCAGGATTAGGAGCATCATCTAACCAAAATACCCCAGCTTTTTTCATTTCCTCACGATTGAGGGGGTTAGCAGAGCAAGGATCGCAGCTACTCATATCCCATGCATATTCTAAAAATGCCACCTTTCTATCTTCTTTCGTATATGCATTTTGGAACATGGATTTGTAAAAGTTGCTAAATTCCCCTTTGATAAACGTGGGAATCTCTTGATTAGAAGGAATTTGTACCGTGCGGTAGTTGGTGACTTGCGCCTGTCCTTTGGGAGAGAGAATATAAACGATTAAATCTTGGGGACTGTTAGAATTCATCATACCCAAGCGAATAGGTAGCATAAATTTGGGGGATTCATAGGCTATTTGTAACGGACGCAAAAACTGATAGCCATTACTCTGGAATTTCTGCAAATTCACCTTAGCAACAAAGAACTTCATGTTTTGGCGAATGTAGGGTCTAAGTAATCTTCTTGCACCCCTAGGAATTTTATACCCGTTACCAATTAACCATTTTTTTAATCCCCCAGATTCCTTAGCACTCAAAATGACTATGTCATATTCTCCCACATTGAAACGAGCTTCCACAGTCACACCCAAACTGTTCCTTCTTCTACTTGCTCCAGCTTTTTTCATTGCAGGTGCTGCTTGGGGTATGGCTCGATCCTCGTAAAAACGATTATGGGCACAGGGATTCGAGTCAAAATATTCTACTAATCTGGGAGCGCTAAAGGCATCCAGACGTTCCATAATTTTGGGGTCACCAACCCTGACTTGCCCCTTTTGCAACACCGTAGGAACAGGGACAACTAAAGCAAAATCTTTGACATCACCTTGATAGTCATTTGCCATAGTTAGTATAGTCCGATCGCCATTACGAGCGATCGCAACTTGGGAAGCTTTGTTATAAAGCCTAGTGTCAGCCTTGGCGACATAAAACCCACAGAAAGCCAAAGCTGGAGGCGTAAAACACAGGATTAATCCAAATGTAAATATGAGTGAAATTAAATATCGTAAATGTTTCATTTTTGAATTTTAGATTGTGGATTCTTAACTTTCCTATCCCTCTATCCCTCTATCCCTCTATCCCTCCATCCTTCACTCCTCAACTTCTTGCCAAACAAATCTTCTTGCTTGCCAAAAAGTATCAAATAGCACAGTCAAGGGGGCAAGGGCAAACAAAGCCCAAAAAACAGCAGTGGAAAGATAAAATTCATTTCGCAGGATATAAGTCAAAACAGCGATACATACAGCCCAAAGCAAACGCCCAATCCTGGCATTTGGTATGGAACGGGGGTCTGTAACCATAAATAGGGCAAATAACAGTAATGAACCACTCATTAACCGATGCCAATACACATCCCAAGCCCAACCCAACCAGAGATTACGTATGGCTTCTAAGGCTGCATAACTACCCAAAAAAGCCGCCGTGGTATCCCAACGCCCCACCCGTTTGAGAACCATGCCACCAGTGCCCACAAACAACATTCCATACCACCATTCCTCACCCCATTGTCCGGGAGAAACCCAGGCATCTGGAGTCAGTAATAAGGCAGTAATAATACCGAAATTGGCAGGATTGAAGAAATGTTTATCACCAACTTGAAAGACAAACTTACTAGCGATCGCACAAACTGCTGCTAAAGCCATAGTTGTCCAATGATCGGCTCGTAGTAGTAAACATAGTCCAAGGGAAGTAATTAGGGGGCTGCGAATAGAAAGAGTGATGGCTTTCTCTTGCTTGGCTTCATTCCCAATTATTCTGGTTTGAATTATTAATAGTATCCATTGTGTCAGGATACTAGTGATAATTGTGACCATAATTAATTCAGGTTGAATTGTCCAATCCCTAGTTCCAATACCGATAAAGAGAAATAAGGAGAGGAATAATATTTGATAGTCGCGTATATCCTGGAACAGCATTGCCAGTAGATTAAGGGATTATCCTGAGGAGATGGATCTAATCTAAACTGCAAACTAGAGGGATGGTATATTTGTTTCAGAATTTGTTACAGATTAAAAATATTGGGTAAAGTTGTGTTGTAGCGCTACGTGCAAGTAATAAGTAAAGATTGATCATTGTCATTTTTTCGCCTCTAAAATTCTCAATGCCGAGACAATAACAGAGAAATAGATGATATTTTATGAAAATAAAAACTATGGCTACAGAAGTGCAAACAGTTAAACGCTTCTACACTCCAGAAGAGTATTTAGCACTGGAAGAACAAGCGGAATTTAAAAGCGAATACCGCAATGGAAAAATTGTACCGATGACGGGTGGAACTACCAATCACAATAAAATAGCTGGCAACTTTTATGCCTTCTTAAGATTTGCTTTAAGAGGTAATAAATATGACATTTACATAGGTGATGTACGTTTATGGATACCGAAATATCGCCAGTATACTTACCCCGATGTGATGGTTATAGAAGGACAACCTGTTTATACTGGAACCAGCACAACTACTGTGACAAATCCATCATTAATTGTAGAAGTTTTATCAAAATCAACACAAAATTATGACCAAGGAAATAAGTTTTTATATTATCGCTCGATTCCCGAATTTAAAGAATATATTTTGATCGACCAATATCAATATCGTGTTATGCATTATGTGAAAACTGGTGATGGGAAATGGGTGTTTGATGAAATTGAAGGGGAATCGGCAAATTTATCCTTAGAAACAGTTGATTTTGAAATTACATTAACTGACCTCTACGAACAGGTAGATTTTTCTGTTAATGATGGTGAAGAATGAATAATTACTTCCCTATAAAAAATGATTAGCTTTTAGGATAACATTCCCCCATTCATTAATCATATTTGGATGTAACTTTACCAAACAATAATTGAGAATCTTTAGCTTTACCAATCACTTTTTCATTGATAGTATAAGCAAAGATTGCCGTATAACGTTGTGTATCTCCCGAAACTTTTGTGACTCGATGCAGAGAGTTTTTTCCCATGAAGATTTGTAAGTCTCCAGGCTGTAAATTCAGGCTTGTTACTTCTTTACACTCTCCATGTAGAATCTCCTTAACTAATTCATAATTTTCATTTTCTGGTGTTCTCACATCCTTGACATACTCAAAAACACCTCCTGATTTCGCCGGTTGAATCATTAAAACAATACTAAAATCATTCTGATCATAATGCCAGGGATGTTGGGTATCATCACCTAAAATATTTAATACTAATCCAGCCAAAGGATCGTCATATTCATAGATATTTTTTTCTTTTAAGCAAGCTGCTAAGAAGTTTTTAAATATAGGTTCGTTATAGATTTTTTTAAATAAAGAATCGGGAGCAAAAATATTTGTCGGTACAAATGCATTTGTTCTATCCATAAAAAATCGTACGGGATGATCTAGTGGTAAAGATGGATCATCATCAGTCTTAAATGCATTGCAACGTCTTTTAGCATAATAAGCATGGGGTGCTAGTAATTGTGATTCCTGCTGTAAAATTTCTAGAGCATTGGAGCTTAAAAAGTTCTTTAATACACAAAAACCATCTTTTGTTAATTGATGGCGACAATCATTAATTAATTCTTGGGAATCTTGGGAAGAATTAATCGGATATAGTTGAAAATTTATCATATCTTCAACTGTTAATAGAGGGTTGGTATGTTTTATGCTAACTTCTTTATTCATGATGATGTCCTGACTAACTCCTATGTTTCTATTTGTTTCAATACTGCATAAGTAGGTTGGCGTAAAAAATTATCGTTTGGATAAGGCAGGGGGCAGGGAGCAGGGAGCAGGGGGAACAAGGGTTTTAGGCTTATTTACTATTCTTCACATAGTTTGGTTTTATTGTGCCGACTTACTTATAGCTGACACATGAAACAATGTATAAAAACTATGTGTATCATAATAGCAGAACATTAATCATTACTCATATGTGTATAAAACAACAATTTATTTTTCAAATTAACTATATAGATAGCAATGTTCAATTTAAGAATTAACAAATTTTTGATAAAAATGGGTCAAAATATGGAGAAAATAAATGTTATCAAAATCAACCATAAATTAACATAATGATAGAACTGCTAGGATTTGCGACTCTACAGGGATATTTACTATCAAGCATAAACACGCTCATATAGTCAACATCAGCGATACAGCTTTGATAAAAGTTATGGGTGAAAATATTTTCCAGAATCAAACATGATTCCTATAGATACATAACTATTGATAGATTATTGATTCTTTGCAGAAATATTAATGGCGACAACTAATCCACAACTGATGATGTACCAATATCAAGAGTCTCTTCCCAAGTTACCTGTACCCACATTAGCCCAAACTTGCGACCTTTATCTGCAAATGGTTGCACCGATGTTAACTGAAGCAGAATTTAAGCAAACCCAAGGGGTAGTTAGGGATTTTCAAGAAGGGGTTGGAGTCAAGCTGCAAAAGCAGTTAGAAATGGTTGCTAGTTCTACTAAAACTAGTTATGTTCACGATTACCGGGAAGAAAGCTTTGCTGAATATCGGGGAATTTTGCCGATTAACAAAAACTTCGGTATTATTCTTTCACCCATCGCTCAACCAGAATTACCTGTTTCTCGTCTTGCAGCTACTTGGATTGTAGATACTTTAAAATTTTATCTGAAAATTAAGCATCGAGAATTGGAACCTGATAGGGACTCCCCCCGTAGTGGGAACCAGCCGATGTGCATGATTCAGTATGACAACTTATTTGGCTGGAATCGCATCCCAGGAATTAAGCGGGATAAAATGTTTAAAGGCGCACCACATCCTGATGGCAAAGAACACATTATTATTATCAGGAATAGTGCATTTTACTTGCTGCAACCACTATCAGGAGATAAAATTGCTGCGATCGCTGATATTGAACAGCAAATAGATGGGATTTTAGCCAATACTAACTCCTCAGAACCTGCGATCGGAGCATTAACTGCAATTGAGAGAGCACCTTGGGCTGTGTTGCGTCAGGGGATAGAGGCTTTATCTCCAGAAAATGCTCGTGCTTTAGAACTGATTGACAGTGCTTTGTTTGTAGTTTGCTTAGACAATACAAAACCAACAGATTTAGTTGCAGCTTCTCAGAATATGCTCCACGGTGATGGACGAAATCGTTGGTTTGATAAGCCACTACAGATAATTTTTACAGATAACAGTATTACAGGAATTAACGTTGAACACGTGGGACTTGATGGTTATGTGATTATGCGTTATCTGTATGAGGTGAATCAGGAACGAAAGGCGCAAGCATCCCAGGAAGCACAAGTAAACCCTACATTACCATTAACACCAGCAACAAAATTAGAATGGAAATTAAACCCAGAAATTGAACAATCAATTCGGGAAGCAGAAGCCCAAGTTGATAACTTTATTGCAGCAAACGAAACCCTGGTACTCGATTTTCCAGAGTTTGGACGCAACTTTATCAAAGAACAGCGCCTTAGTCCTGATGCTGTAGTGCAAATGGCTTTTCAATTAGCTTATTTCCGTCTACATCATAAAATTGATTGCGTGTATGAATCAATACATACCAGGCGCTTTAAATATGGTCGTACTGAAGCAATGCGATCGCTCACTCCCGAATCATTAGCATTAGTTAAAGCTATGACTTCTGATGCTAGCTGCGAAACAAAATATACAGCTCTGAAGCAAGCCGTAAATGCCCACGTTACTCGCCAAAAAGCAGCCCAGTCAGCCTATGGAGTTGATAGACACCTGGCTGCATTACTGCGTCTAGCTCGTGCTCAGGGAATAATACCACCTATATTCCAAGATAAAGCTTACAAACTATTGGGTGAATCGCCAATTTGTACGAGTAATTTAGCTACGGGAATGGGTATAGATTTATTCTGCTTCGGTCCAGTCATAGAACATGGATATGGTCTCGGCTACATCATTAATCCTGATTCAATTACAGTAAATATAACTAGTAAATATCAGCAGACAGGAAAATATAGTAGTCTTTTAAGAGAATCATTGCAAGATTTAGCAACGGTAATGAAATCTAGTATTTGATGTTATCTCAAGGTTAGATAAATATCCCCTGTAACCCTGATTATTTTGTAGGGTGGGCAGTGCCCACCTTACCCTTAAAGTATATTAGATTTCTTGCGTCCAACGATCGCAAAATATTCTAAAGGGCGACCATCTGTATAAAATCGGTGTCGGTAGGAATGCATCCGCATAATCTCAAAAATGGATTGATCTTCTACCCAAGAGTGCTGTTGTCTAAATCCCGTCTGAGTATTATCTTCCCAGAAATACTTGGCCACATTAAAAGCAATACATCCATTAGGAACGACTTGATTAAACACTACGCTTAAAGCTTTCGCCGGAATATGATTGTTACTGAGAGCCGAGCAACAAATCAGGCTATTAAATCCTCGACTATTTAATGCCTGTTTGGTCATTTCCGTTAAATTGCTCAAATTCTCAACATAGTAGTTCTCGTAAATGCCAGGATACTGCTGACAAGCTGCTTGTGCTGCTTCGAAAAGAATGTCAATCCCAACAATTGACTTAATCCCCAAGTTAAATAAACTTTTACCAACCAAACCACTTCCTGCACCCATATCTAGCACTATCATATCTTCAACCTTGTCGCCAGCTTCGGTAAATTCTTCTACCAGCAAAGAAGCCAACATGACATGGGATTGGCTATCCAACCTTTCCATCAAATGTTCGTACAGATAGGGGATTTGGTATACCTCAGCATAGTCGTGTAACCGCAGTTTCCGTTTCGTTCCATTTTGGTTGAGCCAAAAGTATTCTTCATGGATGGATAGATCGCGAGCACTTTCTATTTCTGGTAACTGTATCTCAAAATCCAATTTCTGCATATTTGTTTTCAGCCTGTATAGTTGACTATTGAAATTTCATCGTTCTATCTTGATATATCACGCCAGTAGTATTAGTTACAAGTTAAAGCTATACGATAGTTGTTCAAGTGATCAGGATTTACGCAAAATAGCCATCTCAAACACATGATATAAAGTCTCTCCGGAGCAGGCTAAGTCAATTTAACAAATATTTAATTCTTATATTTGAAAGTTATTACATTACAAACAAACCACTAAGTGAAAATACTAGTATAAACAAAAAATAAAGTACATGAGTTTCAGTCTGAAATTCTTGTTCAGCCTCATCAAATCACAAAATGTGAAGTACTATGGGTTCAGCTAGCTATGCTTCACCTGTAGCTTCCCAGACTCACCGCGTAACCGTAGTGATACATACACGATGAGCTACTTTTCGAGCAGCCATCACTTAATATTTTTCAAGATTGTTGGACTGACTTTGAGTATTTTGCTCTCCTAGCACTTCTTTCTCATCAATACCTAATAGATTATGGATATCACTTAAGGAACTAAGTTTTGTTGTAGTAGGTTTTTCTGGCGTTGATTCACTCACATATTCAATCAACTCTTCCACACGACAATTTAAAGCTTGACAAAACCGAATAATTCTATATATATGATCTGTGCCAGTCCTACCACTTTCCCAGTTTTGGATAGTACTTTCAGTCACCCCTACAATACGAGACAACTCAAGCTGGGTAAGTCCAGCCTTCTCTCGCAGAAATGCAATCTTTGGTTTTGCCTTCCTTTTCACAGCTATAGCAAGTTTACTTTACCTATAGCCGTATATCCTAACACCAAAAAAAAATTTCAGACATATCCGGAATGACAGGAAACGATTTTGTAGCTCTCATTAACAAAACACAGATAACATCCGATGAACTCCTTAAGGTCGAGCAAAATACCTACTGAAGGCAGTGAAGGATAAAACACAATACACACACAAATAAGGTCTAAC
>NZ_FYBH01000360.1 GCF_900185595.1 Calothrix rhizosoleniae SC01 | reverse complement strand
CTTACTATTGGCACATCAACTTGTTTATTGATTTTCATGTCTGTATTCTCTTCTATTTCAAACTACATCAAATATGATGAATGCAATCTTAATATCTTGAGTGAGATTTGAATTAATTTTGAATTAAAAATATTAATTTTAAGTGAGATTTGAATTAATCTTGAGTTAAAAAAATAATATTATAAAATGGTTATCCAAAGCATCGTCTTTCTCCTCTAGCATTTTAATTAGCGATCGCACTGATGATCGCACTTGACAATCAAGACAGTCGCTAGGAACTTCTTGATGAGTAGTGGTTTTGTTATTTTTTGTATATCAAAGCTACTACTAAGCCACTCCATAACCAGTGTAAGGACGTTTATAACTGGGATGTAAACCGAGAATAATGTCTTCTTTCGGTATACCCATTTCGACCAAATCTTGGGCTAAATCAGCTTCTGTCATGTTTCGCTGAATCCAAACTTTACCATCTTTAATATCTAAATGAATGAAACAGTTATAAACTCGTTTGAGTCCATCCCAACCAATGTCTAGAAGTTGATAATGGTCATTTTCTGTATCAAAAATTAGTTGACACTCAATTTCTGAATTTGGATTGTTAGCTTCATTTGCAGCATGATTATTTAATAATTGGCGGATTAATAATCGGTACTGTTCTAATTTTTCCATTCGATGACTACCTCCTGAACAGGATCGTAAATTATCAATTTTACTTGATAAAACTTAACTGCTTTTTGGGCTGCTATAACTTTCTCTGCTGCTAAATCTATCTCAAGTTTGACACCTTCAATCTTAATTTTTAGTGGATCTGCTGTGATTACCCAATCGTCTTTCAGGAGTGCTTGTTTGACAGCGTCGTGGAATAAGTCTTTAGCAGCCATTATTTTTTGACAATTTTTAGGATTATTATCTATCAAAAAAATAATTCTCAACCCTCAACTAACAAAATCGCTTCTTTCACTTCCACTTCCCCTTCAATTACTGCCATAATTCCCGGTAAATATTCATCCATCATCATCACATTGGCGTAAACCATTTGTTTGATTAATGCAAAACTAAGATTATCTCCTTCTACGTCAATGCTGGTTTTGTAGCGAATTTCTCCAGTGGTGAAATCGAATTCAAAGTTACCCATAATCATGCCATAGTTGGCGCGGGTGATGAATTCTGTGATGGGTAGGCGCTTGTTTTCTGGGGCGTTAATGGGGGAAACTGAATAAAAAACGAATTGTTGCTGTTGTTCTCTGGCTTTGGCGTAACAGTCCCATTTACCATTTTTACCTTGGAAGGCTAGACGTAGGGTTGGTTGTGTTTCAAGTTTAGCGAATTGCCAATCGTCTTCGATAAAGAAGTTGACTACTGCTTTGAAAACATTTTCTTCGTCAGCAATTTCCTCTGATATTTCTGAGATGCTATTGGTTATTTCTTCAAAAGCATCGGTCATTTCTTTAATACTTTCAGAAACAATTTCTTCAGTCATTTCTGAGATATTATTTGTTAATTCTTCAAAGGTATGATTCATTTCTTCAATTGCTTGAGACATGACATCTACCGAATCTTCTGAGTTATTGCTATCAGCCCACTCTTTAGCAAAATTGAGCATTGCTTCGCTCATTTTTTCGCTATCAATACCATCGCTGGTGATGTCGGAAGGTTTGAGATAAGCCCAAAGAGTGCGGTAGCCAGTTTCACCTGTTTCTTGTTTTTGTTTTACTTCCAAGGCATACCAACTGTAGGTGGATAAAATTGGATGTTTGGGATTTTTTTGGCTGAGTTGCTGGAGATAAGATGCTGCTTGGTTAGCATTTGTGGAATTTTCTGCTAGTTTTGGTAGTAAAGCAGGGTCGAGTGTGGCTTGGATTTGAATTTCGGATGAAGGTTGGAAGTTTCCACCTGAAAGAGGTGCGCGAATTTCTGGTTTGAGGTTGAATAAGGCTTCGGTGTCAATGCGTTGATAGAGTTGGTGGGTTACGCAAAAGGTGAGGTGACATTCGCTAAGTTCACTACTTTCTTTGTTTAACTTTAAGTTCACTACACGAAGCGTTACGAATGATTCAGGGGAATCATTTAGTATTAGTTGGTATCCTAGTTTAGAGAATTTAGAATTTGCGTTCAAAATTTTAATAACTTAACTATCAAAAATACAATTTTGTTTTGTCTATTCTATCGAATCTTCCCAACCCAAATATTCCTTTACCATTCTTATACTCACAGTATCGTCGGTATAAATTGATTCAATGCTTGGAACTAATAAAACTCCATTAGCTATTTCTTCTACACACCAAGCTGGGGCTGCTAAGAGTTTTTCTTTACCTAACTTTTGGACATAACTAGAACTGTAAAAATTAATTGGGTATAGTTCTACTACTTCTGAAGCGTAAGCATCTTCAGGTAATGGAGGCTCTTGCAAGGTAACAGCACAACCATAAACTGGTGGATAAGATTTTAATGCTGCTTTAATAACCTCTACAAATTTCAAAGCATTTTCTTCACCGAAATTATTTTCGGAACCCATCAGCGTATCCGTTTGAACATTAATCATCCACTCCGTATCTTCCTCTGGTTCAAAAAGAAAGGCAAAACTAAATTCAAAAGGATACTGCCAAAAGTTTAAAGTTCCTCCAAGAGAGCCTTGACGACAGATAATAGATACTTTTTCATCTATTTGAACTGACTCACGAATAATATTTTCAGGGTTTGAGAAAGGGAAAGCATAGCCATCTATTAAATAATATCCTTGCTGTTCCAATTGACTGATAAAATCTCGAAGTCTATTGGCTGCTATCTCAACCTCTTGAGGTGCGTAATAGGCGATAAATATTAGTTTATCTGCATCTATCATTTAGAAAACTCCTACAATTTCTACATTAGCATTCTGTAAAGCTTGCTTCAAACGAGCCGGTACATTATCCAATGAGCCTATAAAAGCATATCTAATTGGAGCACCCGGATACTCACCACGACGACGAGCAACCTGTTGGAGCATATCATCAATTGTCATTTGCACATTAGATTGTCTTAACTTTCCACTTCTCTTGTAGAAAGATGAGTTCCAGTTGATATTTTTCACATCGATTATTTTGCCATTACTAAGAACAATATCAGCAGCTTTTTGAGTACCAACTACATCACCAAGTTGCTTGATTGGAACTCCGTTTCTGTGGAGTTGAGCCGCATACTGTATTTCTCCAATTGCACCTTTTGCTGTCGTTCCACCTGAAATAAAATCATCCATGAGGCGTTGTGCTCCTGGTAAACCAGCAATTTCATCATAGTTCTTTAACATACTGGCAACAGCATCTGATCCATTTTCTCGAATGACAGAACCTAGTTTACTACCTCCCATCTTCTTGGCTAAACCCGAAACTTTGGTAACTCCAAGCTTTTCTACCATTTCTAGTAATCCACCAGGACCTACCTCAGAAATAATCTCTTTGGTTCTGCCAACAGTGATGGTTTTTCTTGCGTTCATTAACTTTTGATAAGCTGTTGCAGCTTCTTCAGGACTATTTTTCAATCCCTGAACAAATTCACTAATATTGCGAGTGGGTGCATCAGCAGAACCATGTTGACCAATAATAATACCTTTTCCATCTTCACCCAAATCAACGATATCACCAACCTTTTTGCCCTTGGCGGCTTTGTAGTTGGATGAATCAATGTCTCTTATGTCTCCATTTGCCAAAAGTACCCAAGGATTAATATGTCCTAAAAGTTGAAGGAGATAGCCTTTGCGACTAATTTTAAACTTATTGAACTTTAATTTCTTGCTGATCTGCTTTGCTAAATCGTCTATAGATTTAGCCCCTTTCGCAAAACCACCCTTAAATCCTTTAAGCATTATCTTCCCATTCTTAAAGGCAGTTTTGGCTCCCTTTGCTCCAATCTTTGCAAGTTCCTTAGCGCTCTTAGCAGTAGCCTTAACAGTCGTCTTAACCGAATTAACTGCTGCTTTAGCTGCGCCCTTAATACCCCCCTTAAGGGCTTTGAAAATCGCACCAGCATTAAAGAGTAAAGCAAAAACTAATTCAATTGCGCCAACAGCAACCCCACGAGCAAGACTCTTAGCTGCTCCAGCGATATCACCTCCCCAGCCTTTAGTTGCATAACTACCTATGTGTCCTGCAATTTGAGCCATTGCGACACCAGCCATGACAGTTCCCAAGATTTGCAAGAGTGGTGGAACTGCTGCCATTACCGCACCACCTGTAAGAATATTGAGAGCAATAAAACCAGTAATTCCGGCGATCGCACCAGCTAGCAATTTACCCCAGTTAGCTGTAAACCATTGCTGAATCCCTTGCTTCAATTGGTTAAACATATAACTGGCTCGTTGTCCCGGTGTTAAAGGACCAATGGTTCGCATATTGGCTGGAATATCCCCTTGCTTAGCCGGTTGTCCTTGCTTCTGAGTATTTTCAGCACCTTCAACTTTCTGAGACATCATCTGCTCAAGTTTTGCTTGGGCTGTAGCTTCATCATCACAGCAAGCTTCTGCTTGAACTGTCTCTCCACCCGATACGGTTTGTGGTGTTGCGGCGGCTTGTTCTGGATTCGCTTCCCCTCCTAGCTCAGCTTTAATAGCTTCCATTGAATTAGCCGGATTATTTGATTCGCCAAATTCAACCTCACCCCCATCCTGTAAATTGAGTGAAGCTAGAAACTCTGGTGAAACATCAAATGGAGCAACCCCATCAACCGCAATATCGTCTTCGGTAAATTCATCCTTGCTTAACATTTGAGCGAGTTCACTATTGTCTCCCTCAGTTGCTAGTGGTGTAGCTTCTGTATTTGCTGGTGCATTACATTGAGTGCAGTCTTCAGGAGTTCTTTCAAAAAGTAACGGTTGCGTGACATCCATACCCAAGACTTCCTCAGACATTTGTCCCCAGAAGTGATCGGGCATTTGCTGAGCAGCAGATACCAGGTTGCCAATCTTTTGCATTACATCGAATAAGGCATCAATTACAGCACCAACCGCGTCAAGAATCGCGTTATATATGGCTTGGTAAGCCGCTAATATTGCATCCAAAGTATTCGCCAAAAAGTCCAAAATGGCGGAAATACCTTTCTTTAACAAGTCAGCCGCTGCATTAACTGCTTGCTCTGCTTTGTTAACTGCTTGGTCAATTTTGGCTGTAATTTTCTTGGCTATTCCTGGAAATGCAGCAAAAACAACTCTAACTAAACCTTTGAGAATTTCTCCAAAAGCTTTAATTAAACCAACAATCGCATTGCGTGCTAAGTCAATCGCAGCCATTGCTAATTGCTTCGCAGCCTCGAAAATCGCTTTTACAGCTTTGCGTAAGTTGTCATAAACAAAATTGACGGCTTGTTTGACTCCATCTATAAGAGTTTTTGCTGCTGATTTAGCCCAACCCCAAAAACCACCGGACTCTTTCTCCCCTTCTTCTTTTTTCTTCGCTGCTTCCTTGTCAGCTTTCTGCTTTTCTGCTTCGGCTTTTTGTTCGGCTTCTGCAAGGTGTTTAGCTGCTTGGGTTTCACCTTTAGTTTTTTCTTGACCAATCTTCTGTTGCTGTTCTTGAGTCGCTTTCCCGGCTTTTTGCTGATAATCAAGTTCTGCATTATCTAACTCAGTTTGCCACTCTTGTTTGGCTTGAGCAACTTTTGCTTGTGCTAATTGTTGTTTTTCTAATTGTTTCTGCTTAGTTTCCTCAGTTAACTGACCAATTTCTTTATCTGCATCTGTCCTCGCATTAGTACAATCTGTATCAAATTTATCTTTACCACTTTGATATTTCTCCTGCTCTACCCCAATTTTTTCTCTCAAGAATGGACTCAGGGATTGATTCAAACCGCCAACTACTTCACCGGGAAGGGCTGGATTTTCGCCACCTTTACCACCGGGAGCCGCAACAGCAGAAAGTTCTTTATTTGCCTTGAGAGTTTCATTGCTAGCTTTGGGGAAAATACTATTCTCACCAAAATCTTGATTAATACCTTGTGCTGCTTTAGCTTTAGCTGCTTGTACCTCTTGAGCGGATTGGGCTTGAGCTACATTTATCTGTGAAGGGTCAGCTTCACCTGTCAAATCAACAGAAGGTGCATCCCCAGCATTAGTTTTAATTTTACGTGTGTTTAAACTTACATTGGCTAAAGCATTTTGAGCACTTCTACTGAGGGCTTGGTCGGATTTACCCTCTTGCCCAACTTTTCCACCAGCCAATTGTGTAGCTGTTATAGGTGATGCAGGGGGTACTTCTGGTACTGATGTTTCATATTTTGCTTTTTCTCCACCTGATGTGGTTGCTCCCAATTTATCATTAGGTGCTTGTTTGGTAATTGCAGCTTGCTCAGCAATTTTTTCACTAGCTTTTTGCAGTTCTGACTCTTTGGCTGGTAAACCTGTAGGTGCGGGAATTTCCGGTATCGTTTCTTGTAATTGTTGCCTTTGATTCTCTAATGCTTCGGCTGAGGCGGTTTCGGCTTGGGTATAGGTGGCAGCAGCTTGAGTTGGGGGTGTATTTTTGAGCTGTTCGAGAATCTGAGCCGGGTTTTGGGCACTAATAGGAACCGCTTCTTGTGGAACTGGAACGATTTCTTGTCCTCCATCAATCCCTACTCTGTCATTACCACCTGCGGTAGTCGGGGCTGGCGTTACATTAGTTGCGGCTGCCTCGGTTGTAGCTTCTGTGGGGCTTTGAGGAGCATTTTCCCCAGGATATTTATTGACTTCTTCGTCATTTTGTGCATCTTGCTTTTGTTTTGGTTTAACTTCCTGGGAATCGGGAGCAACTTGTTTCGCTTTTAGAGCTTCTGTCTGCGCTTTATCCCCTGGTGTTTCGCTCTTTTGTTCATTAGAGTTAGCTGTCGATGAAATATCGCCAATTTGCTTTTCTTTTGGGGGTTCTTTCGGTGCTTTTTTCTCTGGCGATTGACTTTGCTCTTTATTAGCTTGATTAGAAGCAACTTTTGACTCAGCTTCTCCTATTTGCTTCGCCTCTGGTAGTTTTTTGAATCCTATCCCACCTGTCTGCTGAATCGTATGGGTCAATTCATGTGCTGTCAATTCATTATTACCAGGAGACTTCCCTGCACCATAGTAAATATCATTACCATGTGTAAACGCCTGGGCTGACAACTCCTTATTCATCTGTACCGCGCTGGAGTCAGTATGCACCCGCACATTACTAAAATCAGACCTAAATCTTGGCTCCATGAAAGCACGTACATTATCGGATAAAGGATTACCTCCACCCTTTGAATTTCCCAGACGACTTTCTAAACTAGAACTTGCTTGAATATGATTACCCTTGGCTTTAGTTTGAATTTCTTCTTCTTCCGTCCTATTTATAGAAGCAGGATTGAGATTCGGGTTTTCCTGGGGTTGGATTTCTTCAGTTTCCTCTTCGGTTTGACGTTGTAAAGTTGCATCTGACATCGCCATCACTTTGGCTGCTGTAGCATCAGCTTCTTTTTCGTACTTATCCCCCGGCTCCCCAACAGTCAATTTAGCTTGAACAAACTCCCCTTCTTGCTGTTCTTGTTCTTCCCTTTCAGACTCACTAAATTTAGCTTGAATTACCCCATCATCTAATTCCTGTTCTTCTTTTTCTTCTTCTAACTCCTGACGTTGAACAGTTTCTTGGGGACGAAAAATTGAAGCTTTCTCCAGGTAATTAAAGCTTTCAATGGGTGAATCTAGTTTACTGTCTTCACTTCTTTGAATTTGAAAAGCTTGATTCCAAATAGATACACCTTCTTGTTTACTCCCTGGTTCTGAAACATCTAATTTGGTTTGAATAACCTCAGAGTTTTCTTGATGTTCTTCTTTCTCTGAATCTAATTCCTGACGTTGAATGCTTTTTGTGGGAATTTCTGCGAAGAAATCTATACTTTGACTTTGAACACTGTGTCGGGGAGTAAAACTAACCCCCTGAAGGTAATTAGTACCATCAAAAGCTGATTCTTTTAAACTAATATTTTCTTGATTTTCCTGCTGTTCAACAGTAAGCTCTTGTTTCTGAGATGCTTCTGGCTGTACTGTTTGAGGTGTAGTTTGATGAGACTCCACACCCAAACTATGGCTTGGGGTAGCCAAACTGGGAATATTCGGTGCTAAAGACGGATTGCTAGAATTTGATCCTGTTTTTTTCTTGCGGGAAACTTGTTTGCGATCGCTCATCTGAATCCACCCTTCTGCATCAGCGTTCCAAGTTAAACTACTACACCAGAAGCTCCTCTGTGATAAGTATACAGATTTAGGCGAGGAAAGATTATAGACTAAGGTCTAATATCTTTGATGATTTATCCCAAATACAACAGTATATTTGTAGGGGCGCAAGGCTTGCC
>NZ_FYBH01000110.1 GCF_900185595.1 Calothrix rhizosoleniae SC01 | reverse complement strand
GGATAATTTAGAATTTAAACAGATTACACTTTAAGGTCTTTACAATATGGAGCAGGCATGGAATTTGATTTATGAAAAAAAATTTAGTGTGGGTGAGCGATAAATTCACAGACAAAACCTTGGTAATGGTGGATCGCGAACTTCGTTCTTACAGACCCAAAAATACCCAATTTTGTTCAAAAGTCAAATAGTAGTGCCATCAGTAGATTTAGCAATACTTGTTTTATATATCATCACAATTCTATTTTCCCGAACACCTAATGTTTATAAATCAGTATTTATACCAAAAAAAATATTTTTATAAAAAAGGCTATAGAAGCTATTGATTTTGCCAGATCAATAATTAAAGTTAACAAAATAATTAATTTAGTTTTGTGGTATATCCCATTTTCATAAGAGCCACTATCATTCAGTGATGATTATCATTCTCATTAGCTATTTTTACAATTATTCCCATTAGCTATTTCCATTTTCATAGTCAAAATGGGAAAAATAAATTGCTACAAACATGGTATTTATGAAATGTAAACAAAATCAATGAGAAATTTAAGCGAATCAAGATTATTCTCACTAATTCTATTAGCTGCTTTTTTTTTACAAGCTTGCAGTCAATTTCCAGGGACAAATACAAAATCATCAGCTCAAGGTAAGTTGACATTTACTGGTTCTAGTACTGTGACACCTCTAGTAAAAGCGATCGCCAAACGTTACCAAGCTAAACACCCCAATGTACAGATTAGTATTAAAACCGGTGGTTCCTCTCAAGGGATTAAGGATGCTAGCCAAGGAAAGGTTGATATTGGTATGGTATCCCGCTCATTGAAAGATCAGGAAACAACATTGCGACCATTCACAATTGCTCACGATGGTATATCAGTACTACTATGCCAAGATAATCCAGTTTCTAATCTAACCGAAAAACAAATTGTTGATATCTACACCAATAAAATCAATAATTGGCGACAACTGGGGGGTAAAAACGCACCAATTTTCGTTATCAGTAAAGCAAAAAATCATTCTACAGGCAAACTTTTTGCTCAATTTTTTCAAATGCAGTTGGAAGATATTCGTGCTGATAAAATTATTGGTGATAATTCAGAAATAATTGAAGCCCTCAAAAACAATCCCAACGCCATTGCTTATGTATCTATTGGTGCTGCTGAATATGATATTGTTCATGGTGCGCCCTTGAAACTACTACCAATAAAAGGAGTCGCCGCCACTATCGCCAATGTGAATAAAGGAACTTTCCCTCTTTCTCGTCCTCTGAATCTAGTTACAAAGACCCCACCAACTGGATTAAAAAAAGACTTTATTGATTTTGCTAGTTCTAAGATGGTACATGATTTAGTCAGACAGCAATCCTTTGTTCCCACCCAACCATAATTGCTTTTTACCTCTGGTTTCTGTAATATCTATGGCATTAGGAACTAAATACAGTATCCCGACCGATTTGCCGTAGATTCATGAGAGGCAACAGATGATAAGAGTATGGCAGCGAGCCATAAAGGTAGTGAGTGCACCTACTAGGATGATTTCCCTGTTTTTAATAGGGGTAAGTTTAACTATGGCGATCGCTGCCTGTAATAATATTGAGGCTAGGATTAGTGCCCCATCAACAAAAAATGTGGAATTAACCATTGCTTCCTTTATTGTTACTAGAAATGCGTATAAAGCCATCATCCCCAAATTCATTTACAAGTGGCAACAAGAACATAACCAAACTGTCCACATCAACCAAAGTTATGGGGGTTCTGGTGCCCAAACTCGAGCTGTGATGGATGGCTTACCAGCAGATGTAGTTCATCTAGCAATGGCATTAGACACACAGAGAATAGAGGAGGCTAGATTAATCAATACTGGATGGGAAAAGAAAGTTCCCAATAATGGTATTGTTTCTCAATCTGTAGTAGCGTTAGTCACGCGCCCAGGTAATCCCAAAAAGATTAATAATTGGGCAGATTTAGCAAAAGATGGCATACAGATGATTACCGCAGATCCGAAAACATCTGGTGTGGCGCGTTGGAATTTTCTAGCCTTATGGAATGCAGGGATCAACAGCAATGGCGATGAGGTAAAAGCCAGTGATTATGTCAGCAAAACTTATAAAAATGCTCCTATCCTCAGTCGGGATGCGAGAGAAGCAACTGATGCCTTTTTCAAACAACGTCAAGGTGATGCTTTAATTAACTATGAAAATGAAATAATTCTGGCAAAACAAAAAGGTTTACAGGTAAATTATGTAATCCCAGATACAAACATTTCCATTGATAATCCCATCGCCATTGTAGATCAAAATGTTAACAAACATGGTAACCGTGAGGTCGTAGAAGCTTTTGTTCAATATCTATTTACCCCAGAAGCACAACAGGAATTTGCTAAAGCCGGATTTAGACCTGTAGTGAATAATACATCCGCACCAACAAAAGAATTGCAGAAATTATCTGATACATATCCTCCAGTAAAAAATCTCAGTCAAATCAGTGAATTTGGGGGTTGGAATCAAGTCCAGAAAAAATTCTTTGCCGATGGCGCAATGTTCGATCAAATTCAAGCAAAAATAAATCGATAATTCTGATTTGTAATTGATTATTGGTTATTTATAGCAGAAGGCAGCCCTAATGAAATAATTTCACCACCAAGGATCAAAATAACTCTTTCAGGCTCCCGATCCCAATTTCCGATTCCCGACTTCCGACTCTCCCATTCCCACATTCTTCCTATGTCGACATCTCCCCAATTAATACCTGGGAAAAATAATAATCCCAAGAACTTCCTCAGTCGCTTATTCCACTTGCCTTTGACATGGCGAATTACCCTGGGGTATTTGACAGTCATGCTACTACTACCCATGCTGGCACTGTTTCAGAAAGCCAGTACCACCACCCCAGGAAAATTCTGGTCAATTGCCACCAACCCCTTAGCACTAGCAACCTATGATGTTACTTTTACAACAGCATTCCTGACAGCCTTAGTTAATGGCTTTTTTGGCACATTAATTGCCTGGGTATTTGTCCGCTATGACTTTCCCGGTAAAAGACTAATTGATGCCACCGTAGATTTACCATTTGCTCTCCCTACAGCAGTAGCAGGATTAACATTAAGTACGGTCTACAGTGATAATGGTTGGGTAGGTTCACTGCTAGCACCAATGGGGATTAAAGTATCTTTTACTCGATTGGGTGTGGCTGTTGCTATGACATTTATTTCCTTACCTTTCGTTGTGCGGACAGTGCAGCCAGTACTTCAGGAAATGGAAAGGGATATAGAGGAAGCGGCTTGGAGTTTGGGCGCATCTCAATTTCAAACCTTCTGGCGGGTGATATTACCACCTTTATTTCCAGCAATTTTAACAGGAGTCGCTTTGGGTTTCTCCCGTGCAGTGGGTGAGTATGGTTCGTCGGTGATTATCGCCTCCAATACTCCTTTTAAAGATTTGATTGCACCCGTGCTAATTTTTCAGCGTTTAGAACAGTATGACTATACAGGCGCGACAGTTATTGGCACTGTGTTATTGATAATTTCTTTAGTAATGCTACTGGGAATTAATTGGTTACAAGCTTGGGGAAGAAGGTATGACAAGACTTGAAAGCTGAAGAGGGAAGGAGTGAAGGAGGGAAGGAGTGAAAGAAGTATGGAGAGATGAAACAACTAACTATCAACTATCAACTATCACTCTCTCACAAGATTGATGATTGATACCCTAGGCTCTACAGCAGCAGAAAAACGGCATTTCCCCCTGTCCCCTGCACCTTTTTCCTCTGCTTCTTCTGGTCAATCCAAAATCCAAACTTCGACAGGCTCAATTACCAATCCAAAATCCAAAATCCAAAATTGTTATGACCACAACCAAACCTGACAAGCAGAAAAATAGTGCCCCCATTATTTTAATTGGAATTGCGATCGCTTATTTGGGGTTAGTCATTTATATACCTGCATTCAATGTCTTCTTCCAAGCATTTAAAGAGGGATTGGGGCCATTTTTAAATAATCTATCCCAATCTTACTTTCTTGATGCAGCAGGGATGACACTGAAATTAGCTTTAATCACTGTGCCATTGAATACAGTATTTGGTTTGTGTGCGGCTTGGTCTATTGCCCGTCATAAATTCCCAGGACGTACATTATTATTGAGTATTATCGACCTCCCTTTTTCCATTTCCCCCATTGTCGCGGGATTAATGATGGTATTACTTTATGGCAGACAGGGATGGTTTGGGGGATGGTTGCAAGATCATGGTTTGAATATTATTTTTGCTTTTCCGGGGATGGTTCTCGCCACAGCTTTTGTGAGTATGCCCTTTGTTGCGAGGGAAGTGATTCCGGTGCTAGAAGAGTTAGGGGATGATCAAGAACAAGCTGCTAGTACTCTGGGGGCTAATAATTGGCAAATATTTTGGCGTGTTACCCTTCCCAATATTCGCTGGGGTTTTCTATACGGCTTAATTTTAACTAGTGCTAGGACTTTGGGTGAATTTGGTGCGGTGGCAGTAGTGTCTGGCAATATTATCGGTAAGACTCAGAGCATACCTTTATTTATTGAGGATGCTTACAAAAATTATGAGACTGAAGCTGCCTATTCTGCGGCTGTACTATTGGCATTATTAGCCTTAGTGACACTGGTGTTAAAACAGATTTTAGAACGGAAAACCCATACTTAATAAGTAATAAGTAATACCATTTTCAAATATGGAGAATTATTCATGATTGAGAATAAGTGGGATACTTCTCTTTATGAGAACAAGCATAGTTTTGTCTGGCAATACGGCGAAGATTTACTGCAACTACTAGCACCACAACCAGGGGAACAAATTTTAGATATTGGTTGTGGTACGGGACAATTGACAGCAGAAATAGCTAATACTGGTGCTGTTGCTGTAGGCATTGACACCGATGCGGGGATGATTACTCAAGCCAGAATTAACTACCCCCAAATACAATTTTCAGTTACTGACGGGAAAGAATTTCGCACTGATACACCTTTTGATGCTGTTTTTTCCAATGCTGTATTACATTGGATTCCTCAAGCGGATGTAGTCATCAAACGTATTTACCAAGCTTTAAAGCCAGGAGGAAGGTTTATAGCAGAATTTGGCGGTAAAGGAAATATATCAGCTATTAGACAAGCCATTTATACTGTATTGTCAGAAATGGGACAATTTCCAGAAAAGCTAAATCCTTGGTATTTTCCCAGTATTGGTGAGTATGCATCTCTTTTAGAACAGCAAGGATTTGATGTGACTTATGCCAATATTTTCAAACGTCCCACATCTTTAACTGATGGAGATAGGGGAATGGAAAATTGGATCAGAATGTTTGGGAATCATTTTTTTGTGGGAATGACTTCAGAACAAGTCAGCCAAGCCATTGCAGCTATAGAAACGCTTTTGCAACCAACCCTATATAAAGATGCTAATTGGATTGCAGACTACCGACGTATTCGCATTATTGCCATCAGAAAATGAGGGAGTGCGGGAAGTATGGGGAATGTGGGAAGTGTGGGAAGTGTTGGGAGCAATATTAT
>NZ_FYBH01000133.1 GCF_900185595.1 Calothrix rhizosoleniae SC01 | reverse complement strand
TTATGTTGAGTGACAAGGCTCAAACTTATTTTGCGAGCAAAACTTTTGAATATCCCCTCATTTCCAGTGTCAATCCCCAAGGTAATCTCAAGTCTCTGAAAACAATTGCAAAGCAAGAGAAAACACTTGATTTAAGCAATCTTGATGACTTGGATGGAACTCTCAAATTAATACAAGAGGCGGGTGTTCTTTAACAGAAACTTCACTCTTAGAGGATAGAGATAAATAAAATACAAATCTGATTGTAATTTAATAAATCCAAGTTCCTTAGGAGTATGGGATAAATGGGAGTGAGTTGACAGCAGTCCTCTGACCAATGTGTGATAGCACGAGGTCAGAGGCTGTGGAAGAAACTCATATAATAAATCCAACTGCGTTGCAGTACTATTCCCGCCAGAGGTTAATTCCTCCCAACAAACCTGTAATGTTGGGAATTATCTTGACATTGGGTGGTAAATCAACATTGATTTTTTTCGCTTCTCCACCACCAATATACAGATAATCATAATTAAATAGATGATACAGGGATGCGATCGCTTTTCCTAACCGTTTATTCCATTTATTATGCCCCACCTGCTCTAAAGCAACCCTTCCTAGCTGCTCTTCATAACTCTCCCCCTTACGGAAGCGATGATGTCCCATTTCCAAATTTGGTAGTAATTTACCATCCACAAACAATGCCGAACCAAAACCAGTTCCCAAAGTTATTACCAGCTCCACACCCTTACCAGTAATTGCGCCCAAACCCTGCATATCAGCATCATTCACTACCCGTACAGGTCTTTTTAAGTTCTTTGATAGTGCCGTTGCTAAATCAAAACCAATCCAGTCAGGATGTAAATTGACAGCAGTTTCCACAGTTCCCTGTCTGACTACACCAGGGAAACCCACAGAGACTCGTTCATAATCACCCTGACTGGCGGTTAACTGTGTAATTACATCTAGCACTGGTTTGGGTTTAGGTGGTTTTGGTGTTTCTAAACGTTCCCGTTCAGTAATGGGATTGCCTTTTGTATCTAAGACTATAACTTTAATACCGCTTCCCCCTATATCCACTGATAGGGTACGCAGATTATTTTCTTCCATACTGTTTTCTCTTTCCCTATTATTTGGCGATCACTAAATAGGACTTACTTACGTGAAGTTATAAGCTTCTCGTCTTCCTAGGCACTTATTTTATTTGCGTAAGTCCCATTGAAGTATAAATTATACCAAACTCAGTTTGACTGCCTTTTTTCTCAACCAGCAGGGGAGTAGGGAGAGTGAAGCAAGTAGTTCAAGTCCAGAAATTGGGTAATTTATTTTTTGGTGTTCCCTAGGAAAATATATTTTGGCGGGAAAATTTGCACCACTGATATAAATAATATGTTGATTCACTTCTCAAGCAACATTTAAAACTAACTCTTCAGAGGCTAATATGACTTGAGGAAAACTGGATTTTATTTCCCCTTGGACTCGATCTAGAAAATCATCCCGATCATCAGGGTGGTGTTGGGAAATTACCAGTTGTTTAGCTCCTGCTTGTTGAGCTAGCTTCACAGCAGTTTGATAATTAAAATCCCCAGAATTAGACTTGTGAAATGTTGGTGGAGGATAAGAAGGATTCGTAATCAATAAATCTACACCTTGGATAAACTGTTTAATCCTTTCTTCCTCAGTTTCGTCTGCAAATTTATGTATATCCGTCACATAAGCAATACTATATTCTTGCCAATAGACTCGGTAGCCAATGGACTTTTGAATTTGATTAATTAATGCTGTGGAAATCTTTACATTATCTAATGTAACAGTATCACCAGCCATTAAGTTATGAAAATGTAATTCCGACTCCATCACCTGTAAAGGATAAGGAAAGTGTGGTTGCAACATTTGATCCCCTAAGCACTGTTTAATGGAAGCACTATTAGAAGCTGCTGCACCATATATATGAAAACGATTCCCAGGAATAAACGCAGGAGCAAAAAAGGGAACCCTTGGATGCGATTCGATTGCACGTTAGTAAAAAATAAATGTGCCTCAATTGGCTGTGGCAATTCTAGCAAGTTTTTACTCAACATCCGCAAACCAGTACCACCATCAAAAATTAAATGCTTCTCACCAACTTGCACCTCTACACAGGCGGTATTTCCTCCGTAACGTGTTGTGTAATTACATGAACTAGGGATTAAACCACGTACTCCCCAGAATCGCACCCAAAAATTTGCTTGGGGATGTTTTCCTTGAGAGCTGGAAGTTTCATCTGTAGAATTTGGAGATTGTGATAATTCAATATTTGACATGTTGATTGATACTAAACATTACCGAGCAGATCATCGTAATGACGCAATTCTAACAATCGGTTTTGTGCATCTACAATCACAACCTGGGGAGAGTAATTTTTTAACTCTTCCGGAGTGAACTGCCCGTAAGCCATTATAATCAAGCGATCTCCTGTAACGCCTAGGCGTGCTGCTGCCCCATTTAATTCAATTGCTCCGGAATCAGCCGGAGCCGGGATCACATAAGTAATCAGGCGCTCACCATTAGTAATATTAACTACTTGTACTTGCTCGTAAGGTAAAATATTTGCCTTTGATAATAAAGCTTGATCTATACTAATGCTGCCCACATAGTTGATATTTGCGGCTGTGAGGGTACAATTATGAATTTTTGCTAAAAGGAGCGTACGCTGCATTGAGTTTAGGGATTATGAGGCAATTGAAACAATTAAAATAGTTAATTATATAGTTTTTTAGTTGAAAATGGTTAATTGCTAATTTGTAATCCAGGAATGGGCAGATTAATTGCCCATTACCCACTATCCTATTAGTTATTAGCCTTTAGCTGCTAAGATGCATTTGTCAACTAGGGGTTTGACAAGCTCCACACTTTTCCAACCCAGAATTTCTGTCACTTTCTTCTCTAAATTTTTATAAGAACGGAAAAACTCAGCAATTTCCTCTAATCGGTGCGGAGCAACATCATCTAATGATTTGACCTGAGCATAACGAGGATCTTTATCAGGAACACAAAGTATTTTTTCATCGCGATCGCCACCATCAATCATCTCTAACATGCCGATTGGTCTTGCTGCAATTATACATCCTGGGAATGTGGGTTCGTCTATTAATACCATTCCATCCAGTGGATCTCCATCATCAGCCAATGTATTGGGTATAAAGCCATAGTCATAAGGATACTTTACAGAAGAATAAAGTACCCTATCTAGGGCAAAAGCCTCTAGTTCCTTGTCATATTCGTATTTATTTTTGCTTCCACCTGTAATTTCAATCAAAACGTTCACAATACCTGGCTTGGGCTCGGCAGGAATACGGGATAAGTCCACTAGACAACTCCTAAACTATTTATTAATCACGGGTAAATTCAGCTTTGCTACCCGTGTAGAATTTTAGGCTAAGATGTACTCCTTACCCAACAAGCTCCTAAAATAGGGTCTGCTGAATAACTGAAAAATATTGATTTATCAATGCTTTGAGGCTATTTTATTGAGGAAGGGCGTGCAAGGAAATTAGGATTTTAGGTTTAGAATCCTTGCATCTGTTATTTTTTCTGACAAAAAGAATAGAAATAAAGAGGCTGGAACTACTCCCAATTCTCAACTCTCTACTCCCTACCCCCACAATCATGACTTTTTCAGCAAGCCTGAAAATAATCGCAGTGCTTACCACTTGTCTGATGGATAAGCACTGCAATCACAACGCCCTGAGAAGTCAGGTTTATTTTGAGTTTTAATGTCTTCTTCGGGGTGCTACCCCTCAAACTAACCTGTTAAGTTAATGTGTTGAGATAATTTTCTAGTTCTTTATAACTAGAGGATTATTGATGAAATGCATATACTAAAATTTAGGTCAAAATTTTGTAAAGTCATCTCCAAGCACCCTCAATCGTGAAATGCTATTTGCCAACTTTTATTAATTTTCACTTGTTTTGCATATTATATGTCACTGGTTGGGGTTGATTGGGAAGATTGCTGGAAGAATAGTTAGCAATGACAAACACTGGTAGAGTGAGAGTCAAGAAAGCAATCATAGTTCCCACAATGTCTGCCAAAGGATGGGAATACGTATCGGTTGAATTGGCAGACTGACTGTTAGCGTCCATATAAAATTAAAATTCTTCGCAATTTATTAGTTGGTTTTCTCTCAGGTTTGAGAGTGATATTTATATTTTAGCTACTTTTGAAGCAGAAAGTATTAATTAGTTAAAAACGTTAATCTATTTTTAAACTGCGATCGCGTTTTTTTATATTTACAGCTATTAAAGCAAATCTTTGCGGTAACTAAATATAATCGCTCTCATAAACTATGTTGTCCTATGCTGTTCGATGCATATGTTATATGTGAATTTTATATAGTCAATTACTGAAGCATTAAAAGTTACATCTTTCTATAATCATGTATATTGACTCTGAAATTACAGCAGAAAAATATTTACTTATAAATACCTAATAAAATACCTACTTATACTACTGCTACTATCATGAGATAATATAGGTGGATGGCTAATAATCAATCTATCAAGGACTTTTGGCTTAAGTAAGGTCAATTTATCCAAGTATTTCATATGTTATGTATCACACTATTAGTTTTATTTGTTCCTAAAAAAATAATCCTGTATTAGTACAGATAAATACTAGAAAAGGAAAAACATATCAGTGTTTTTACGATTATTACCAATAGGAAGTAATATTTATGCTTGCTAGAAAACATGATTTCTTTTATTTCTGTCAATCTATAAATAGATAGATAAAAAAATAGTCATGATTACTGATGCCAAAATTTTTTGCCACAGAAAAAAGGGAAGGGAACGTTTTAGTATTAATCAATATATCAAAAAAACCGCCACTAAATAGGGCGGTTTGGTTAAGCAATCGGAGGGTATTTACAGAGTATTCTACTAATTTGCTAATTGTTGTAGCTAAATTGGCACTTGTTTGGAAATTTAGCAATAATAATCACTAACTTCTACCATAAGCGCCCATTGGTTCTTTGATAAAACGGATGTAAAAATGCTTAAAAGTAGACTTAATTACTCTCGGCATTCCAAAGTCAATGGGAATCAATTTATCTGGTAACTGCCAATCATTTATTTGCAATGCTTCCGGATGCAAATGGGGAAAATGAATTTCTGTTAATTCATCGACTAAACCTAATCGCAATGATGCAGCCACAGTAGGTATATCTTGAGGGGGAACATTGAGAATTTTTGCTACAGCTCTATCTAAAGCAAAGACATCTGTAGATGCTCCTAAGATACCCAACATACGAGGTTCTCCCTCACTTGGGCCATTACCCTGATGACCAATAATGCCGTCTATAATGGTTAAATTGGGGTTAATTGCTCTAGCGGTTTCTACTAACATTTCCCCAAATCGACTGACATCTTTCCCGGCTTCCATATGCCACCAAGCCTTCATTTTTCCGGGGACGCAGCCAAATAAATTTTTTGCCCCCAAGGTAAGTACTAGTTGAGAGTGGGATTTAACTTTGGGTAAATTAATCACCACATCTGCTTCCATTGCTTCCTTGGATAACAGTAAATGGTTAAAACCTTGATTAACTGTTTGGTAACGCTGACCTTGAAATTCAATAATAGGAAGATTAAGCTCGTCTAAAAGCTGTTGATAACCACTAGCAATTGCCACTCCTTTGGCGCTACCAAATGCTGGGCTATCACCTAAAAATGGCTTTCCACCAACTTCTAGTACCATTTGAGCAATGACATAAACCAGTTCTGGACGAGTTGTGCATTCTTTACCAGGACGAGCTCCTGTAAGTAAATTAGGCTTTAACAAAACTCTTTGTCCTGGTTTGACAAATGCTGCTATACCTCCAAGGGGCTCTAACAGGGCGATAATAGATGCTTTTAACGCCTCTCGTTCGTAGGTATTTGCCCGAATAAAACTGACAGATGGTGCTTGAGTTTGCATTGATTTAGTCTCACATCCAAGGTATTGTCAATACCTTAACTTAATTACAACTGAGCAACAGATTTTTGTCATGGCTGAAAGCAAGTACAAGGAAAATGAATGATTGAATTTCTTTCCCTCCTTCACTCTTGCTCTCCTCCTAACAGGGGTAAGATTTGGCTCATTTGCTCTAAGTTGAGGACTTGAGCTAATTCTGCATCACTCATCAAACCTTTTTCTAGGACAATCTGTCGTAATGATTTACCTGTTTCTAAAGATTCCTTTGCCACAGCTGCAGCATTCAAGTAACCTATGTGGGTATTTAATGCAGTGACTAGGGCTAAACTACCTTCAGCGTAAGCCAAACAACGCTCCTGATTAGCAATAATCCCTTGAATGCAGCGTTCTGTCAGCACAGAAATTGTATTACCGAGAATTTCAATACTATGAATTAGGTTGTAGGCAATTAGGGGCATCATTACATTTAATTCTAATTGTCCTGCTTGTGCTGCTAGAGCGATCACATTATCATAACCCATAACCTGAAAACAAACCATTGATGTCATTTCTGCCATGACTGGGTTATATTTACCAGGCATAATGGAGGAACCTGGTTGTACAGGAGGTAATTGAATTTCCTTCAATCCTGTTTTGGGACCAGAATCCATTAGTCTCAAATCGTGAGAGATTTTGACTAAATCTTGAGCTAAGTTGCGTAAAGCACCAGAGACATTAACAAAGGGTGCCATACTCTGCATTGATGCCATGGGATGGAGGGCTGGTTGTAAGGGTAAATTCATCAGCTCTGATAGTATTTCTACCACGCGGGCACGATACTGGGGATGGGTGTTCAACCCCGTACCAGCAGCACTACCACCTAATCCCAAGACCATTAAATCTCCACTGGCGGTATATATACGGTTATGATGTTCCTTGAGAATTTGCGCCCAAGCCCGAAAATTTTCACCCAAGCGCACAGGAACTGCATCTTGGAGGTGGGTTCTACCGGATTTGACAATATTTTGAAATTCTGTGGCTTTTGCTTCTAATACTTCTATGGCTTGTTCTAAAGCTGGATGGAGGGTGTGGGATAGGGCGAGTAAGCCCCCAATGCGAATTGCGGAGGGGATCACATCATTGGTAGATTGACCATAGTTGACGTGGTCATTGGGATTGACATGTTTATAGTTACCTTTTTCATCTCCGAGAATTTCTAAGGCACGATTGGCTAGTACTTCATTCATATTCATGTGGTGAGAAGTACCTGCCCCTGCTTGATACACATCTACCACAAATTGCTCACGGAAATTCCCCTGTAATACTTCATCCGCAGCTTGTACAATTGCTTGACTGACTTCTGGGGGGATGCAATCCAGTTCTCCGTTGACAATGGCTGTAGCTTTTTTAATTAAAATACCTGCATCTATATATGTAGATAGAGGTTTAATACCGCTAATGGGAAAATTTTCTATTGCTCGTAGGGTTTGAATACCATAATAAGCATGATCGGGGATTTGGCGATCGCCCATTGAATCACGTTCTATTCTATATTGGGGGGAATCTGTTTGTTGAGTCATACTGTTATTTGGACAATCTCAGACAACAGATCATCCCATGAGTAGGGAAAAGGGGAAAGGGAGGGGAGGAGTGAGGGAGTGAGGGAGTGAGAGAGTGGAGGAGTGAAAGAGTGGAGGAGTGAAAGAGTGAAAGACTTTAAACTATCAACTACCAACCATCAACTATCAACTAACAACTAACAACTATCAACTACCAACCTAAAATTGAATGACTATACCAAATTGGATTACTTTTTCTCGATTATTGGGAATACCATTTCTTTTATATGGTTTGTACAATCCTACAATCCAAACAAGATGGATTTGCTTGGTGATTTTTCTGATTGCGGCTGGTACTGACTGGTTAGATGGTTATTTAGCCAGAAAACTCAATCAAATTAGTGAATTAGGTAAATTTCTAGATCCACTGGTGGACAAATTGCTAGTTTTAGCACCGTTAATAGCATTGGTGGAACTAGGGGAAATACCAGCTTGGGGAGTGTTTGTGATTTTAGCACGGGAGTTAGCGATCGCAGGTTGGCGGGTGAATCAAACTACCATTACAGGGGCAAATATTTGGGGTAAACTCAAAACTGTTAGTCAAATAATCGCGATCGCACTTTTAATTGCACCATTATCTGAATTATGGAACATCCCTACCCTGATAGCGTTCTGGATTTCAGTCATCCTCACCATCATTTCTGGAGTCCTTTACCTATTACCAGCAGATAGAGAACAAGAGTTAGACAGCAATAATTAGGGTCTGCTGAATAACTTAAAAATGTTGATTTATCAATACTTTGAGGCTATTTTCTTGGGGAGGGGCGTGCAAGAAAATTAGGATTTTAGGTTTAAAATCCTTGCATCTGTTATTTTTTCTGGCAAAAATAATATAAATAAAGAGGCTGGAACTACTCCCCACTCCCTACTCCCTACCCTCACCAAAATACTTTTTCAGCAAGCCCTAATTAAGGACTTTTCATACAATTGGCTGCTCAAAGATTGCTATAGATATGAGCAGATCTAGGATAAAGATAGCCACCCAAGTATTAACTACTGCTGCTGTAGCTGACTTCCCCACTTCTTTCACTCCTCGGGTAGTTGTTAATCCCCAACTACAGCCAATAATTGCAATCAGAGCCCCAAAAATCAAACCTTTTAACAACACAACTAATAAATCTGATACGGCTAAAAAACTCCTCACCGATTCCAAAAATACTTCTGGAGCCATATTGTAAAAATAGGCAGCCGCGACTAAACCACCAAATATTCCCACAACTAATGCCAAAATATTGACTACTGGTAACATCAAACAACAAGCAATCATGCGAGGAAGCACCAGATAATCAATCGGATCAGTTTTGAGAATATATAAAGCGTCTATTTGTTCTGTTACTTGCATTGCACCAATTTCCGCAGCAAAGGCAGAACCTACTTGTCCAGCCAGAATACTAGCTGTTAAAATCGGAGCTAGTTCCCGACAAAAAGCTAAGGCAAAAGCACCACCTACAGCACTGACTGCATCAAATCTAGCCAGCTCTCTCGCTGTTTGAATGGTAAAAATCATCCCCCCAAACAAATTTACAAGTAGTACTGGATACATAGAACCAGGACCAACTGTAATCATATGTTCTAAAATTTGTCGATAATTGGTTTTACCCTGTATAAAGTGCAGACAGGCTTGACCTAGGAGTAGTACAGCTGCACAACAGCGCATAATCCATGATGTCTGTAAATCTTTTTGTGGTTGCAATATTTTGTCTTCTTCATGAAACAATATAGCAATTTTTACAGGTTGTGGTAGGCTAGCTGCATCTTCAGAGCAACAGAGGTATTGGTAATGACAAAGCTGCGGGTAGGATTACTATTTGGTGGATGTTCCGGAGAACATGAAGTTTCTATAACTTCGGCACAAGCGATCGCTAAGGCTTTGAGTACGGGTGAAAATAATCATAAATACCACATACAACCTTTCTATATTCAAAAAGATGGTATTTGGCAAGCTGAAGAAGTTGCTCAACAAGTTTTGGACTCTGGTGTCCCTTTGCCAACATCCCAACTATCTAAACCCCAGCTATGGCAATTTCCACCAACTGTATCAGAGATTGAGGTTTGGTTCCCCATCCTTCATGGTCCCAATGGAGAAGATGGTACTATTCAAGGATTACTGACTTTAATGCAAGTTCCTTTTGTTGGTTCTGGGGTTTTAGGTTCGGCTGTAGGGATGGATAAAATTGGTATGAAAACAGCCTTTGCTCAAGCGAACCTACCACAAGTGCAATATATGACCGTGACGCGATCGCAAGTTTGGTCCAATCCTTGTATTTTTCCTAAATTATGTGACGAAATTGATACAACTTTAGGATATCCCTGTTTTGTCAAACCGGCTAATTTGGGATCGTCGGTGGGTATTGCCAAAGTCCGCACTCGTCAAGAGCTAGAATCTGCTTTGGATAATGCTGCCAGCTATGATCGTCGGATTATTATTGAAGCTGGAGTTGTAGCACGAGAAGTTGAATGTGCTGTTTTAGGGAACGATCAACCCAAGGCTTCTGTCGTCGGTGAAATCACTTATGACAGCGATTTTTATGACTATGAAACAAAATATACTAGCGGTAGGGCAGAGCTAATTATTCCTGCACAGCTCAATGATGCCGTCACCAAGCAAATTCAGGAAATGGCTATACAGGCTTTTGCTGCGGTGGATGGAGCCGGATTAGCAAGGGTAGATTTTTTCTATGTAGAAGCTACTGGAGAGGTGTTAATCAATGAAATCAATACCTTCCCCGGTTTTACTGCTACTAGCATGTATCCCCAACTATGGGCATATAGTGGAGTTCCTTTTCCTGATTTAGTAGATACATTAATTCAACTGGCTTTAGAGACTTCCAAATAAAAAAATAATTAATCGTTATGAATGCAGGGAGCATGGAGCAGGGAGCAGGAGGAGGGAAAGTCATAGATCAGTAAATACAGGCAAATAGTTTGTTTTGCTTGTATAGAAGTGTTTAAGTAATTAGTGGTCAAAAAGTATATTATTTATCTTTTCTATTTTTGTCCTGAAGTTGCGACTATCATAGTAAAACTGTAAAAAAATACTAAAATATGATGTTGATTACGGATATGCGAATAGGAACTTGTCCAGTACAATCAAATACATTTAGCTATCCAAGTCGGGAGAGACGCACGCCTGACTTAAAACTGCGGTAGTGGGAAACAATTGGAGTACCACTAACGAATTCCTGGAAGGAGTAATCCCCCAGAAGTCTACACTTACTCGAACATAGGTGTAGGAGCGTCACCAGTAAATAGTACAAATCTGAAGATTCATCATGGAACATAATCAGAGTGTACAGAGCCAGTCATTGCAACAAAAGGTTTATGGAGCCAAGTTGCGTCAAAACCTCGAAAATCAAGAAAGCTGGGATACTCTGAAACGTATTTATCATAATTATCATTGGCTGTTTTTATTTAGCTTGCTATTTATTTTTCTTGGCAGTTCCGCGATCGCTCTCTATAGTTTAGGTTATGTGGCAACCGGCAAACGTAAACAGCCAGAAACTTTGCAAGTAGAGGTTGTCAAACCAATTTCTACGAAAAATGAACGGGAAAACCGTATACCCATGTGGTCGGTAGTGGCAATTGCTGTTAGCTGTGCTAGTGGATGCTTGATAGTTCTCCGTTTTCTCAACCGTCCAAATTACCAACCTAAATCAAAAAAACGGGTGCGGAGTCATCGCCGTCAACGCACACTCCATCAGAACCATCAGCGTCCATCTAAAAAGTTACAACCTTTATTGACAACAACTTCTTTGCAGAAGAAAAAAAGTGGTTATCAGCTTGTGAACAGTCCTGCGGTGATGACGATGATTCCCCCAAAATCAAAACTCACCACCATCCCGAACCAACAGCCAGTAGCAAGTATGGTGAGTATGCCTGCCAAAAATCCTTTGCCACCACTGTTAAAACCCAGAGTAAATTGACAGCTCTCTTTATTAAGATTATTAAATTGTAATTAATTTTTGTAACAGGAATTGCAACTCTGGGGTAAAGTTTGGTAATTTTTCCTTTTTCCTCCAGGGAAAATTCTCTTGGTTAAGCCTATGCCTATAAATAATTGATTAAGAGCAATTACTTTGTTGCTCCTATAATTAAAGTGAATAATACCCGAGGGTGAGCGATCGTCCTATAGCATCTCCGCTCTTTGAATCGCTCTTCCAGCTAGACAAAGGATAAACCAAACCTAAGCCATGGCAGAAGAAACTAGTAAGAATAAAGCTGGAGAAGCAGCTAAAGATGAAGGTAAGACAGCAAAAGCGAAAGCAGCCAAAAAGGAAAAACCACCAGCTATAGAAAATAAGCCATTTGCAGAGTTTGTACAGCAACATTATTTACCTGCTGTACAAAAAGCGATCGCTGATGAAGGCATATCGGATCTAGAATTGTCTTTTGTCAAGCAAAAGTTACCTGTCAAGGGGATGGAACAGCTGGATGATTGTTGGCAAGTAGTTGGTAGTTTTGCCCAGGGGAAGCGCCAATTTAACATTTATTTCCCTGATGAAAATATTAAAGGGAAAAAAGCATTCTCTTGTAACGAAGGCAACCAACCCAGTACTTTAGAATCATTCCTGATTGACGAGCGCAAAGTGACCCTGGATATTCTCATTTGGGGATTGACACAGCGTTTAAATAGTCAAAAATGGCTGGGTAGAAATTAACCAAGTTCATGAAAATGGTAAGTGACGGCTCCGGTAACGGGGTCGTTATCTATTCTGACGTAACCTGATTTCAACATTTCCTTAAAAGCAGTTTCCACTTCTGCAAAACTAGCACCCGTAGCCTTAACCCCTTGGGTGACATTCAGTATTCCCTCCCTTAACTCTGCGGCTTCAATTAACTTGACTATCAATTTATCCTTGGTAGGATGGTAAACTTCCGAAGCTACCACAGGTTGATGAGTTGGTACACCCAAGGGAGAAACACCCGCTTTTAACCGTAATCTGTTCTCCTGCTCTTCTACCATCTGAGGAATAAAAAACAGATCTAAGAACTGTCCGAAACCAAGTATTCCACCAGTAAACAGCCACAATAAACCTGTAACAATTTTACCATTATATAAACGGTGTAGTCCCGCTAAGCCAAAGAACCAGGCCGCACTTAACATGTAAGAGACTAAAAGACGATCTTGATGTTCTTTGCTAATTGTATTTTCAGTCTTGATTTCTTTTTTCATCCCTCGGACTCAAGTTTTATATATTGTCTAATATTACTTATAGTGGGTAGTCGCAATTTCAATCAATTGACAAATGAGAGATTAGATGCTGCATGACAGTCCTTTTGATTGTCAAAGCTTAACTATACAATGAGTTAAACAAATCATCGATTGCATCCGTTTTACAAATAGTGCTACTTAAATTCTACCAATCCAGATTGATAGTGTGGGGTTAAAAGTGATAAAGAGTAACCGAGAGATGAAATGTCACATTTCCCAGTAAAATAACTGGGCATTGCAAATACAAACAGGTAAAGTAGAATGGCTGAAGCTCGTATCGGGATTATTGGTGGTAGTGGTCTATACAAAATGGATGCTCTACAAAATGTCCGGGAAGTAGAAATCCCAACTCCTTTTGGTTCCCCTTCCGATGCTTTAATTTTGGGAACACTTGAGAATACACCTGTAGTTTTTTTAGCACGACATGGCCGCAATCATACTTTTTTGCCTTCCGAATTACCATTTCGTGCCAACATTTATGCCATGAAACAGTTGGGGGTGGAGTATTTAATCTCTGCAAGTGCGGTGGGTTCTTTAAAAGCGGAAGCTAAGCCCCTGGATATGGTGATTCCTGATCAATTTATTGACAGAACTAAAAATCGCATTTCTACATTTTTTGGCGATGGGATTGCGGCTCATATTACCTTTGGAGACCCAATTTGTCATAATTTAGCTGGAGTCTTAGCAGATGCGATTGCAGCTTTGAATTTACCCGATGTGACTTACCATCGTGGGGGAACCTATGTTTGTATGGAAGGGCCTGCATTTTCTACCAAAGCAGAATCAAATATGTATCGCAGTTTGGATGCAACGGTAATTGGCATGACTAATGTACCAGAAGCAAAGTTGGCTAGGGAAGCAGAAATTGCCTATGCCACTTTAGCATTGGTAACAGATTATGATTGTTGGCATCCAGAACATGATAATGTCACAGTCGATATGGTTGTTGCTAATTTACAGCGCAATGCAGTAAATGCTCAAAAGGTAATTCAAGAAACTGTCAAGCGTTTGAGCAACAACCCCCCCTATAGCGATGCTCATTCAGCATTGAAATACGCAATTTTAACTCCCTTGGACAAAGTACCAGCAGCTACTAAGGAAAAAATGGGGATATTACTGCAAAAATACTTGTAAATTCAGATCGGGGAATTTGAATATTTAAATAGGGATGGTGATTTTGAAAATAATAATCACTTATCTCATGTTTCATACTTTGCGATTTTTGTCAATGTTGTAAATCCTAAAAATATTGAAGATATTTGAAGGAAGTTAGTAATATTGTTAGCCTTTTTACCTTTACCTTTTCCCGTAAAGGCTCCCAAGATATTTTCTAGGCTTTTAATGTTCATTACAGGCATTTTATGCCTGTATAAACTCTACTTTTTCCCCATAAATGATATTGACTTATCGAGTGTTTCTACTCATCAAAACATACTAGCTAATATTTTTTTGATACATAAAATATATTGATTTCATCAATCAGAAAGTAATTTCCGTATAATTTGTTATTTAAAAAATGTCTATCTTTTAACTAAAAAAATATAACAAAGTATTATATTTTACGACTAATTAAGTGATATAAAATATGATTGCTTGTTATACTGTTACTTGATAGAATTGCTATTCTGTGTGCCAACATCAAAACATTAGCTTCCCAAATCACTTGCAAGATAGGTTTGCCAAGCACTAGATGTCAATCTGTTCTAGCAAAGACGAGTACCTGTGTTCTACCATCTGAACATGGTTAATTGAATTAACAGCTATCAGCAGGATGTATACTAGTTAGCTTTGGTAAAAAGACTCTGTTAGTAAGTGTTATTATGAATACTTCTCATCTTCACTATTTATTCATGATTTGTTAATAAAATGAAGATAGGGGTTAAAGGTTGATTGTGTAGCATTTTTATTTAAAAAAAAATTACGAGGTGAATCATGGTGAATACTGCCGTTAAATATGACATTGAAGTGATTAGAGATGAAGCACGTCAACTAGTGAAAAAAGGACTGATTAACCCTAATCAACCAATCTATGCTCTTTGCAAATACATTCCTGGTCGTGAATGGGTGTGTGTCGAAGTAGAATTAGAAAGAAACGAATTTTTACTGAGAGACCACATTATCGATTTGTTGGGTAGTGAGGAGTGGTCAGAAGATTAACCTTGAATTTAGTTGATGCAAATATTTTGCGATCGCGGGGAATAAAATTGAGATAATTAACATACCTAACTATCTATAATTGACAAACATCAAATTCAATTCATTTCAGTGGGCTGAAATTGATTACTAAATTCAAAATTGAAACCTGCAATAAAAAAACCTCGAATATTTTCGGGGTTTTTTTATGGGTGAATTTAAATTATTTTATATATTCAACTTTATAATCTCTTATGGGGATGCATGAATCAATTCAGATAAATCTTCAACTCCATCAACTCCAATCCATTCTCTTGGAGAAGGCTGGTGGACACTGGGTAAATTCGTCTGATTTTTATCAGGTGTCTCCTGATTTGTAGAGGTGGGTTCGGGAAACAAATTAGTTAATGGAATAGTTTTCCTCTCAGTTAATACAGGCATTTCTTGCCAACAATGACGACAAAACCAATAACTACCAGAACTACGTACATGTCGTAAAAGGGTGTGAGAGCAGCAAGGACAGTCATTCATAATTATTTAAAACCTCATTCTAATTTTTTTGATCCCGAACTTATTGAATTTATTTATTTAGCTAATAAATAGGTCATATAAATCTAGTTTCCAGGCATATTACTGCTACAGTTTTTTTCCTTTTTACTTCAACTCAAGGATAGATGGCAATTGTGAGAATGTCGTGAGTAAAGCCTGACATTTGCAATCATTTGTCATAATTCTCAATTCTTTTTAGTTAAAAAGTCTTAATATTGGCAGTTGTCATTAGATATATAGTCTGGAACTTATGAAAATAGTGATAATCATAGGAAATTACTTACCTTTCCCAACAGCAGCTATTGATTTTGTCACCACAATAGGGAGTAGGGAGTAGGGAAAGAGGAAAAATACCCTACTCCCGGATGGTTTGTTCGCGTTAGCAAAGCGTCTCCTGAAAGGAGATAGCGTGTCCGGTAGGACATAGCCCCCGGATTTATTCGTGGAAAGTTAAGAAAATTTGGGTGGAGAGGCTCAAGCTCGACAGACAAAATGTCAACATTAAATCCCCTACTTTTAAGTATGGGGTACCCCTACTCCCACATCCCTACTCCCTACTCCCTCGTTAAAGCATCCTCACAAAATCCTCAAATTAATTTACGATAAATAATAAGTATAGAAATGATGTTAGAAAAGGGTATTAAATAAGGAAAAAAAGGAAAAATTGTAAACGTCTATCGTTGTATAAAGCTAACGTGAATGTCCATTATTTCACTTCTGTAATCAGGAAAAAATATGCTGAAACCAATGGTCAATCAACAAACCCCTCAGAAAGTTTTTCCCGAAAATGCTCTGGTATTACCTTTTACTCAAGTAGGAATTGCAGATATTCCTCTAGTCGGTGGAAAGAATGCTTCTTTGGGAGAAATGATTCAACAACTCACATCCAAAGAAGTCAAAGTTCCCAATGGATTTGCGACTACAGCCTATGCTTATCGCGAGTTTATCCAAAAAGCTGGATTAGAAACTAAGTTACGGAAAATTTTTGCCAATCTGAATGTGGAGGATGTGGATAATCTGCATCAATGTGGTAAACAAGCTCGATATTTGATGTTACAAACTCCCTTTCCGCCAGAATTACAACAGGCGATCGCTACCGCCTATGGGCAATTATGTCAAGAATATGGTGCGGATACAGATGTAGCGGTGCGTTCCAGCGCAACAGCAGAAGACTTACCAGATGCAAGTTTTGCCGGACAACAAGAAACTTACCTGAATGTCTACGGGATATCAGCAGTACTAGATGCTTGTCACAAATGCTTTGCATCAATTTTTACGGATAGAGCCATTTCCTATCGACAAATCAGAGGTTTTGACCATTTCAATATTGCCCTTTCAGTAGGGGTGCAAAAAATGGTGCGTTCTGATTTAGCGGCTTCTGGGGTGATGTTCTCCATTGATACTGAAACTGGTTTTAAAGATACAGCATTAATAACCGCAGCCTATGGCTTAGGGGAAAATGTGGTTCAGGGATCGGTAAATCCAGATGAATATTTAGTATTTAAACCAACTTTAGAGCAAGAATATCGGCCAATTTTAGCCAAGCGTTTGGGTACTAAGGAAATTAAAATGGTTTATGACCAAGGTGGTTCTAAACTCACCAAAAATGTTCCGGTATCAGAAAAGAAACGTCAGCAATTTGCCCTGAATGATAATGAAATATTACAGTTAGGAAAATGGGCAAAGTTAATTGAACAACATTACTCCCAAGTTCATGGTACCCATACTCCCATGGATATTGAATGGGCAAAAGATGGTATCACTAATGAATTATTTATTGTCCAAGCACGCCCAGAAACCGTCCAGTCACAAAAGGTAAATAATGTTCTCCGTACCTATCGTTTACAAGAACAGGGTGAGGTAATTATCGAAGGTCGCAGTGTGGGTGAAATGATTGGACAAGGTAGAGCTAGAACTATCCTGGATATCCAGCAGATAAATCTGTTTCAGCTAGGGGAAGTATTAGTTACAAATCGCACCGATCCAGATTGGGAACCAATCATGAAAAAAGCCAGTGCGATCGTGACTAACCAAGGAGGAAGAACCTGTCATGCAGCAATCATTGCTCGGGAAATGGGTATTCCTGCCATAGTGGGTAGTGAAAATGCTACTACTGTTATTGCTAGTGGTGAAGAAGTGACGATTTCCTGTGCAGAGGGGGAAACAGGAAAAGTTTATCGGGGTTTATTACCCTATGAAGTGGAGAATATACCCTTAGATGAATTACCCCAGACGCATACCAAAATTATGATGAATGTGGGTAATCCAGAGACAGCATTTGGTTATGCGGCGATTCCCAATGATGGGGTAGGATTAGCCCGGATGGAATTTATTATTGCGAATCAGATTAAAGTCCACCCCTTGGCATTGATTCATTTTGACAAGTTAGAAGATGAATTTGTCAAACATCAAATACAAGAATTAACAGCTAAATATACGGATAAACGGGAATTTTTCATTGATCAACTAGCACAAGGTATGGGTACCATTGCCGCAGCTTTTTATCCTAAGCCTGTAATAGTTCGTCTCAGTGATTTTAAGAGTAATGAATATGCCAATCTCCTCGGTGGTAAAGATTTTGAGCCGAAAGAAGAAAACCCGATGATTGGTTGGCGTGGTGCTTCTCGCTACTACGATCCCCGTTATCAAGCCGGTTTTGCTTTGGAATGTCAAGCAATGAAAAGGGTCAGGGATGAAATGGGTTTAACCAACGTCATTTTAATGGTGCCATTTTGTCGTACCCCAGAAGAAGGAGAGCGGGTTTTAGCTGAGATGGCAAAAAATGGCTTGTTGAGGGGGGAAAACGGCTTGCAAGTATATGTCATGTGTGAGTTACCTAGTAATGTGCAACTCGCAGATGAATTTAGCCAAGTATTCGATGGCTTTTCTATCGGTTCCAATGATTTAACTCAGTTGACATTGGGATTGGATCGGGATTCTGAGTTTGTCGCCCATTTATTTGACGAACGCAACAACGCCGTGAAGAGAATGATCAGCAAAGCGATCGCTACTGTAAAGTTACACGGACGCAAAATAGGTATTTGTGGTCAAGCACCAAGCGACTACCCAGAGTTTGCCAGATTCTTAGTCACCCAAGGAATTGACTCTATTAGCCTGAATCCAGATTCTGTACTCAAGACACTATTGGAAGTCGCCGCTATGGAGGAGGAGGTACAGAAGTAAAGAGAGTCTGTTGTATAGATAGGGTAGATAAGATTATTCACATCGTGTCCAAATTTTTTGATAGTATCAATCCCCCAATTTATCTGTGGGAGTAATCCAAAATCAACAATGGATTATCTGTTTTGCAAAATCTCAAACTGCTCGCATTATGTTTAAAAAAATACTCGTTGCTATAGACAATTCTGATATTTCCCAATTAGTGATAAAAGAGGTTGAATCTTTGGCCTTAGCTATGGATGCAAGTGTAATGTTAGTGTATGTTCAAACTTCTTTTAATGAACAATATCTCAATCCCATACTTCTGCAACCAGACAGCTTTTACACTAATTTGCATACAGAAGCTATGCAAGACTACATGAAACAATGGGAAAACCTAAAACAAGAGAAAATAGATTGGTTGCGATCGCTCTCTCAAAAAATCAGTAATCATGGCATAAAAACTGAGTTTACCTTGAATTTTGGCGATCCCAGTCGCATGATTTGTGAACTTGCACAAAGCTGGAATGCGGACTTGATTATGTTGGGTCGTCGGGGTCATAGTGGATTGAGTGAATTATTCTTGGGCAGTGTTAGTAACTATGTATTACATCATGCCCCTTGTTCCGTACTCACAGTTCAACCCCAAGAAGTTACTACTAGTCCCGAATTGAAACAGCAAGAAAAATTTGAAGCTGTCTAATTAAAACTTGCAGTAGATATTGGTACATCAATAACCAAAACATCAAAATAAACATGCAAGATAAGATTATAGTCCAGCGATTTTATTGCCTTGAGAAATTCAAATGGCTCCCCACTTTGGAGGGGTAAAAGAAGATGGCGCTAATTTTTAGCGATGTGTATTCATACCATACAAGTAAAGTTTTGTCAAATTCAAGGAAGGAAAAACATGGAAAGAAAGGCAACCGACCGATTATTACCACTTATGGAAATCCCTGCTGGATACCTCAACATCATGGGTTATATTGATGAATCAGAGGTGAACGGTCCCGGTTGTCGTGCCGTTGTTTGGGTACAAGGTTGTCTGCGGGAATGTTCCAGCTGTTTTAATCCCGATTCTTGGTCATTTGAGATTAACCAATTAATTTCGGTAGAAAAATTGGCAGAAAAAATCCTCAGTAATCCCCGCAATCAGGGTGTAACATTTTCTGGTGGAGAACCATTTTGGCAAGCACCTGCGTTGGCATCTTTAGCTCGTAAGCTCAAAGCTGCTGGATTAAGTGTCATGTCCTTTACAGGTTTTACCTTGGAAAGATTACAATCTGAATATGCACCTGCTGGGGCGCAAGAATTAATTGACCAAGTGGATATTTTAATTGATGGACCATTTGTAGAGTCTCTTGCAATTAATGATCCCACCTCTCCTGTATCCTCCAGTAACCAACGAGTACGCATTTTTAACCCAGCCTTCCAGGATAAAATTACCTGGGCAAGTGACCAGACAGAAATTCATATATTTAAAGATGGTAGCCGGATTGTGACTGGTTATCGCGGTTGGATGGAGCAGCCTTAGGAGTTGACAGTTGAAAATTGAAGGTTAGGAATTTTTGATTTTTCCCTTCTAACTTGTGGGAAGCCACT
>NZ_FYBH01000091.1 GCF_900185595.1 Calothrix rhizosoleniae SC01 | reverse complement strand
AGTATTTAGGTAGAACTTTGAGGTTTTATGGCATACATTCCTCAACTTGATAATTGTTACCTAGGATATAAAACAATTTACCAAGTATATTGGGATATGAGAATATTGACCTTTTAGTTTTTAATTCGCCGTAAATAGCGATCGCGCTAACTAAGGAACATCACCATCATCTTGCATATAAAACCTGTAAATTCAGGTGATGCTATTAATGAGAAAGGGGATAATTTATGATTAATACGCTGCAAGTTAACTTCCGCAACATGCCTCCATCAGCAGCAGTAGAAAACAGAATTCGTAAATATCTAGATAAAATAGAGGGTTTTTATCACCAAATTATCAGTTGTCGCGTCATGATAGAAGCGCCCCATAAGCATCATCATCACGGTAACCTTTATCATGTACGCATTTGTATTAATGTTCCTCATGGAGAAATCATTGTTAACCGTCAACCTTCCAAGCGTCAAAGCCATCAAGATATTTATGTAGCCATCCGTGATGCTTTTAATGCAGCAAAACGTGAGTTGGATAATTTTGTCCGGGTACAGCGACACCAAACCAAGAACCATACCATCCCACCTTATGGAAGAATTGCAGCATTATTCCCAGAGGAAGGCTATGGCTTTATAGAAACTCCAGATGGTGAAGAAATTTACTTCCACCACAACAGTCTTCTCAATGGTGATTTCCAGAAGTTAGATATTGGCAAAGAAGTTAGTTTTCATCCAGAAGCAGGTGACAAAGGACCTCAAGCCAGTGTAGTCAAACTGATTGGCAAGAAGCATCGTCTATTAGGTTCTCGCAGCTAAATTATTGGTAACTTTAGGGTAGGTAGCAATAAGACTTTTGACCGAGAAAGAAAAGGCTACAAATTTATGTATTGGGTTTCTCCCCTGCTCCCTGCTCCCTGCTCCCTTTTGTTAGCCTACCTCCTCTGCAAGCTTTACTAGCTGTCTCCGCTTCAAACCAAAGGCACGAAGTTCAACAATATGTCACAAATTTTCTTGTTTCTTCGTGTCTTTTTATTCTTAAAGTTAAGTATAGTTAAATAACTTTTTTTGTTACCGATCTAGGTAAAAATAGAAATATAGAATACCCTCGATTCAATAAAGCAACAAAGGAGGGAAAATATGAGCGGCAATCTTTATATTTCCATACCTAATATTCTCACCTATGTAACGATCAAGATCTATGTGCTCATTTTTTTGTTAGTAGTGTTGTGGTTGATTAGCCTTGCACCGGCAATATAGAGGATCATTGATCGAAAAAGCTGTCAAACAAATTTAGATTTTGGATTTTGGACTTCGTCGTGAGCGCTCAGTCGAACGATTTTGGATTTTGGATTGAACCCATCAACCATTCAAGATTAATTTCCTCGTTTCACACCACCAACCACAGGTTTAACTTCTGAATTTTTAGAAAATGGATCGGTTCCACCACTCCAATTAAAATCACTGATACGGAAGCTAATCCCAGCTAATTCCAAAACAGGATTGTAACGCACAGTAATACCATAAGTACGGCGACTGTATTCCAAGATATAGTCCGTACTACTAGCTTCACCTGTATCTAAGTTTACACTAGTTTGAAATCCCAAACGCAAAGGGCCATAAATTTGTTGGGTAATACCAGCACTTAATACCGTGTTATCAACGGAGCGATCAAACAAAAAGGGGGATTCCCCACTATTTAAACCTTGAGAAAAAGTAATATTAAAGCCGGTATAATCGAAAAATGGTTTAGAAAAATGACCTAGTTGCCCTTGCAAGCCAATAGTTCCAGTGAGGGTGCTTTGATTATCACCATTAGTATAATAACTACTAGTACCAGTAATCCCAGCAAATGCAGTCAAAAAAGGTACAACTGGTTTGGATGTATACCGCAATCCTTCTTTAGCTGTTGCTGGTAATGGTTTTCCACTCCATAGTAGTAAACCACCATTGAGAGCGGCACTACCTTGGATCCGACCTAAGGAAATGCGATCATTATTGCGGATTGTATCTAATAAATCTTGGCGATCAGTATTAGCAGTAATATACTGTGCCCCTGTTTGATAGCTAAAATTAATACCTTTAGCCACGGGAATTATCGGAGAGGTAAGAACTCCACCGATACTACTTTGGACTGTTTGAAAGCCCAGAGTGCCATTAAACAAGCGATCGCGGTAGTTAAATTCCATAGTCAAGTTATGAGGATTTCGCAGATCGCCAACCTGCTGACGTAAGCGGACATTGGCACGCAAATTTTCATCGACATCACTCAAATCTAAACTAGTTAAGGAGCCAGAACCTCTTAGCTGTGTCTGTGGTCCTAAAATTGCATTCAGGCTACTTTTTAATGCGAATATTGAGGAAACACTTCTGGGACTTTGGATAGCTTCTTGTGCTAAAAATTGTGGTGTGACAGTCCAGCTAGATTGTTCTGTGTTCAGGATTTGAAAACTACGCTCTAAGAATAAACCACCCCGCTCATCTCCATCAAAACCGAAAGAAACCAATGCAGGAGTTGCATCCCTCTCTCGGCGATCAATGGTTTGTGAATTTCTGGGAATAGGTAAACTCAAACCTCTGTCAAATACTAACCGTTGTCCCTTGGTTTTGATGCGGTCTTCCAAGGGAGATTTTTGAGTGAGAGTAACTTGATTAGCTCGCAACTCTAATTCTGGAGGCGAAAATGGGTCATTAGTGATTTTCACATCTCTAGCTCGCCAACCCCTAGGATAAAAATCAACTCGCCCTGCTTCAAATCGCAATTTATTGACTGCACCACCTTGCTTTGGTAAAGGTTGGTTACTTATATTTCTCCTACCGCCAAGAGTAATGTTAATCGCACCAGGACTGGTAATGTTTTGCGGCTGATTGGCTCGTAAGCGATCGCTAACTGGTTCAGATATACTACCCGCCGTCACATCCGTAGGTAAAAAGGAAAAATCATTACTAAGTGTAGGAATAAATATTTCTCCCCTACCACCTTGGAGTTCACCTCTATCTTGAATAAAGTTATAGGTAAATTTATTTCCCCGCAGAATTTGCTTGCCCCTGGCTAAAGTGACATTACCTTCCCCCACAGCAATCAAATTATCTAAATTAACTTGTAGGCGATCGGCATCTATCACGGCTCCATCAAACCTGACTACCACTTTACCCTCAGCTGTAATCACCCGCCGTTGTTCATCATATTCTTGGCGATCGGCGATTACTTCTACAATCCGTCTTTTAGCTGGAGGTGGATTCCTAGGCTGACTTTCTTCTTGGTTGGTGCTTGGTAATTTAAGTGTGGGTTGATTGGGGGAATCCGTTGCAGGGACTTGAGATTCTTGGCTACGAGACTTAAATTCTATAGTTGCAGGGGTAACTTGACCATCAGAATTAAAATTAATCTGTATTGGCTTTTGTTCAGTTGCAGAAGTTGTAGATTTAATAACTATATTTTTTGGCTGACTTGATTTATCCTCCTTTGGTAAAGTTTTGCTAGGGGATAAATTTGGAGCAATGGTTGGCTGAACTGCTTCGGAAAGGGTAAACTCCACCTGACTTATTTTCTGCTCACTAGGCTCTATAGAATAGCCCACAGATAATTTTCCTCCCAAAGGTGCAGCTTTATCCATCGCCGTCAACGAAGAAAATTCTGCTGGGAATAGTTCTGGAGAACTAGGTGTTGATAAAGCTTTACCTGCTAATAACCTTTCCTTAATTTTTTGGTCAGCAGAAGATGAGGACTGGGAATTTTGCTTGTGATTGGGAATTGAAGAATTTTGCAGAGCATCATTCTCTACATTCTCTGAGAGAGATTTTCTTTTATGCCTTGCAGAGCTAGGTTTGGTAACATAATTAACATCAGAATGGAGATTCGTTGTTAAATTTCCTAAAAGGGGAGGCACTGCGGGCGGCAGAACTGGATGAAGCATATTTCAGCACAATTGAGCTAACAAACAGCCAAATTAAAGTCGGAAGGTCAAATACATAATAGTGCCTTCCGACATGGTTTTCTGCCTAGCCTGGGGCAGCTAGCCGCCCAGTAACTTTTGACAAACACGGCTATTAACAGGCTGGTGTTTATACCAGCAAATGTTTAAGTTGAGGACAGCAAAATATCTTTGGTGTAATATTTTACTCTAAATCTTGACGACCAGGGTTACGGGAAGGATCGCTAGACAAAAATCCAAAGACGAAGATACTGACAAAAAATGCAACAACAATATAAACTACGACTTTTAAAGTCAACATAGGGATGTCTCCAGTTGGGAATGAAAGTCTTTCCGTATCTGCAATACAGAAAAAAGATAACTTTTTTTATCTTACCGAAATCTCGTCGTCTTTTCGGAGAAAAATAGTATACCCCGAATTGGTTAACTGAATACAGTTGAGAATTGAGCTATCTCCATAGTTCCCAATGGTAGATATGTCGACCTCCAATCGTATTATATGGTTGAACTTGAGTTGAACTTATAAGCACCCCAGGCTGGAAGCTAGTCTACTAGTTATTGCCGAGACGAGAAGTCAACAGTAAAGGTTTCCCAAAATTAAGGGACTTCCAAATAAAAAATAATCAATCACTTGGAATGCAGGGGGCAGGGAGCAGGGAGTAGGGGGAGTGAAGCAAGTAGTTCAATTCCAGAAATTGGGTAATTTATTTTTTGGTGTTCCCTAACTAGTCATAGAAAAAACTTTCTTCCCAAAGGCGGAGGTAGTTCCATAGACGCGCTAAGCTAGGCTTCTTGTAGAGATCAAACAATTTCACCACCCAGTATGAACATCCCTCTAACCAACTCTCGATTCCCGACTCCCAATTTTCTCGCTAATGGAGGGAACAGAGGGAAAATTATGATAATTTAAATCCCCCTCATTCTCTCACTCTCTCATTCTCTTACTCCTACACTCCTACTTCCTGAGGTTTCCGGCTTTTGATAACCCTTGCAGGGGTTCCCACAGCTACAGAAAATGGAGGAATATTTTTTGTCACCACTGCTCCTGCGCCAATCACACTACCTGTACCGATGGTTACTCCATCTAGTACAGTCACCCCATGACCTAACCAACAATCATCTTCAATGGTAATTCCTTTACGAGTGAGTCCTTGGTCTTTAATTGCTATAGAAAGATCGGAAAATTTATGATTATTAGAAATGATTCCTGTATGAGCAGCAATTAAACAACGGTTGCCAATTTTTATATCTCCAGGGCCACCAATACAAACATTGGGACCAATGAATGTGTCATGACCAATTTGTATATGTGTATCTTCTAAACAACCAATTTCAGTATTACGCTCGATCGCAACTCCATCCCCTAAAGAAAGCTTATTATTTTCATGCCCTCTAGCATCTAAACGAGCACCTTTAAAAATGTAAACATTTTTTCCTATTTCTATATTTCCAGCCCCAACAAAGTTAACACTATTTTCAATAAAAACTTTCCAGGATATTTTAGAAAACATGAGACGATAGGTTAAGGCTCTTAACTGGGGCCCCAAAAAAATTGTTGGTTGCCATCCAAATAAATTCAGTAATAAAAATTCTGGCAAGCGTTCCATTTTTTTCGATAATATTTGTTTATTCATGCAGAGATAATTCCTAGTTATAATTATGATTTTCAGTTGATAAACAATTAAAAAATAAGTTCTATCAAAAAAATAAACTGTCTCTATTTTTACGTTTTAATTGATTAATTTATACTAGTACATGTCGGTGGACATAAAGGTAGTATCTAAGCTATTTAAAAGCTTTTAATATCGGCAATTTTTAATTTATTGATTAAACATCACGTAATAAGTTTGCTTGAATTTTTTATAGTTTATATAAAGTTTGTATCAAGCAATTATTTATACTTCAAATTAAGATTGTAATCAACTTAAAATAGATTATCCATACTTGATAGCGATCGCACTTGGCGCGGCTCCTCTGGGGAGCATCGCCAGTCACCCTTGTTTTTTTAGATTTAATTGTTAATAATAATTAAGTAAATGAGTTAAAAGGGCACAATGGCATTATATGCAGAATTGCACAGGCATCTAGGCGGCTCAGTTGTACCCCGAGTATTGTGGCGATACTTCGAGCGACATTCTTCTGAGTTAATTTCCCGCTTTACTGAATATTCTAGTTTTGAGGAGTTTTATACCCGTAAGCGTAATACTTTAGATGAATACTTGGAATTACATACCTTGGTAGAAAAGGTACAAACTGTAAAGACCTTGCCTTACTTTATCTATCGCTTAGTTAGGGGCGCTTATATCTTTGAAAACTTGGCTTATTTAGAGTTGCGTTACACTCCTTATCTCCGTACACCCGAAGATTTGAGTCAATCGGAGCGCATTGGCAAAATGACGGAGATTGTGGAAATTGTGGGCAAAGCCAGTCAAATATCAGAATATCCGATTATTACCAGTCAAATTCTCTGTATGCATTCCCGTTTACCTTATGAGGTAAATAAAGCAATTGTAGACTTGGCAGCACAAAATAGACAGTATGTCTGTGCTATTGATGTGGCTGGAGGGGATAGCTACTATGGGGAGCGTTTAGAAGAGTGGGTGCAGTTGTATGACTATGCCCTATCTTTAGGGTTAAATACTACTGGACATGTTTATGAAACTACTGCTGGCTGTTACCCCCAACTACTACCCTATATGAATCGTATTGGTCATGGCATCCAGATACCACTACTATATCCAGAATTACTACCAGAGTTAGCTAAACGCAATCAGTGTTTGGAAGTTTGTCCCACAACCTATATAAAAACAGGTACTTTAGAAGATATCCGTCAGTTAAAGTTAGTTTTTGACCGATGTTTTGCAGCTGGTGTAGATATAGCTATTTGTACAGATAATGCGGGGTTGCACAATGTACGTTTGCCATTTGAGTATGAAAATCTTTTAACCTACGACATCATTAATTTTGAGCAGTTACAAGCTTGCCAGGATGCAGCTTTTCGTCACGCTTTTGCATGGCCATACAACCAGCGTCCTGCTTCTTTGTTGCATGGTTTACTCCAGCCTGAACCATTAATTCATAGTTGATTCTGTCTATCTAAAAACTTCAACTGCTGATACAGATAATCAATTTATGGTACACGTAAACCATAACATGCAAGTAGTAAATTTTGGCAAATTTTATATAGTTGTTCCAATTAATTACTTTCCGTAGTGGGAGCCAGATAGCTCCCTTTTGATACAAAGCGGGCAAAATGCCCGCACCGCAAATTTAAATATTTGGGAGCCTCCCAGAAAAATTAAGCTATATTCTTCTATGAATACTCAATAATATGAACCATTGAAAGATAAACTACAAGCATCCACAAAATACGGTTTGGCATTACACACCACTACCCCTGAATTAGGCTTGGCGATGAGTAATTTTGATGGAGAGACACGTTCTGATGTTTGGAATTTAGAACGTCAGGTATCCAGTTTATTACATCAATACCTGATGGAATTTATCAAACCACAAACTTGGATAGACTTAGCATTTATTGCTGTAGCCAAAGGGCCTGGTGGTTTTACTGGTACTCGTATTGGAGTTGTAGCCGCCCGTACCTTAGGACAACAATTAGATATTCCTGTATTTGCAATTTCCACTTTAGCGGCTGTGGCTTGGTCAGAAAAAGCTAAAAGAAGTATTGAAGAAGATGTACAGACAACAACCATAGCAATACAAATGCCTGCACAGCGAGGTCAAGTTTTTGGAGCAATTTATCAATTTACTCCTGATTATTCTGGACTGAATATATTATTATCAGATAGAGTGTTCACTCCAGAAGTATGGCAAGACAAGTTAGCTAATTGGCATACTGAATATGATTTAATTGAAGTTCAATCTAATTTGGCGGCAACCGTTAATAGTATTTTAGAACTAGCCTATTTAGATTGGTGTGTAGGTAAAAGTCCCGATTGGTCAGAAGCTTCACCTTATTATGGACAGCATCCTGTAAATATATAAGTAACCTCAGTTATGAAGACCAAAATCAGGTAACGATATAATCAGGGTTTGAGCTTATCCCGAACTCAGGTTAACTTATAGCTGTTTCAATGTATTTATCAACTGAGCAATCGCTCCTTCACAAGAATTCAGCAAAAAGGCGATCACTCCTTTATCCCCAAACTCTACCAACTGCGATCGCTCTGTTAGAAACAAGAAAACATCATTCATCCATTCCCTTTGAAGATTTGTGTGATATCGAGGCGAGATACAATAGTAGACACAGCCGAGACTCTCATTAGGAACATTTCTTTAAATAGCCCATAGCCCATTCTCAAAGATGTCAAGATGGTACAAACACCCGCTTGTGAAAACCAAATCCTACACCTTAATTTGCCATCATCAATCGGATTGTACGTCACCCAAGAACAGTTTGCACTACTGAGTGCAGCAAACCGAGATTTGAAACTGGAAAGAACTGCACGAGGAGAATTAATTGTGAACCCACCGACTGGTTGGGAAACTGGAGGATATAACTGGAATATTTCTGGAGAGTTATATTTGTGGTGGCGTAATTCTGGTGAATCGGGTTTAGCCTTTGATTCTTCTACTGGCTTTATTTTACCTAATGGTGCGACCCGCTCTCCCGATGCTTCTTGGATAAGTCAGGAACGTTGGGATGGACTGAGTTCAGAAGAAAAAGGTACTTTTGCTAATATCTGTCCTGATTTTGTGGTTGAATTACGGTCTAGCTCCGATAGAATTGAGCCGTTGCAAGAGAAAATGAGAGAATATATTGACAATGGTGCCAAATTAGGATGGTTACTAGATCCGCAGCAGAGACGGGTGGAAATTTATCGTCAGGGTTTGGCTGTGGAAGTGTTAGATAATCCCGAATCGTTATTTGGTGAGGAAGTTTTACCGGGTTTTGTGTTAAATTTGCGTCGGGTGTGGGGTGAAAAATGGGAAGGTGGGCATTGCCCACCCTAGGAAATAATCAGAGTTAGATTCTGGTAATGGGTGACTACTTTGTTACAGTCGCTATTGCCTTACCCAATTTTTGCAAGGCAACTTCTACTTCTTGTTCTGTCACAATCAAAGGTGGAACAAAGCGGACAACTTTTGGTCCAGCAGGCACTAGTAATAAACCCTCTTCCATAGCTGCTTTGACAATATCTATAGCAGTAAGAGGTATATCTGCTAATAATTCCATCCCATTGATTAAACCCCATCCCCGGACTTCGGCAATGTGTTGAGGATATTGAGCAGCAATATTCTCTAAGCCAGCCCGTAATTGTGCCCCCCTTTCCACTACATTTGCCAAAATATTCTCCCGTTCCAAGGTTTGACAAACGCTCAAAGCAACTCCAGAAACAAAAGGATTACCACCAAAGGTACTGGCATGATCACCAGCTTGGAAAACATCACAGAATTTTTTACACAGTAATGCGCCAATAGGGATACCACCACCCAAACCTTTGGCACTAGTAAAAATGTCTGGTTCTACACCCAAATGTTCATAACCCCATAATTTGCCCGTGCGCCCCATACCCACTTGCACTTCATCAAATATCAGGAGAATGCCTGTTTCGTCACAAATTTGCCGCAGCTTTTGGAAATATGCTACATCTCCCGGACGAACTCCACCTTCTCCCTGTAAAGGTTCTAACAAAATAGCAGCGACGCGGTAATCACCTTCATCCAGTTCGCTAATTGCATTTTCGATTGCCCTAATATCGTTATAGGGAACATAGTAAAAACCAGGAACCAAGGGATCGAAGTTTTTTTGATACTTCGGTTGTCCGGTAGCGGTAATGGTAGCTAAAGTTCTACCGTGGAAACTAGCATTGGCAGTGAGAATAATTGGTTTGTCAATTTCCAGAACCGTATGGGCATACTTCCTTGCCAATTTAATTGCACCTTCATTAGCCTCTGCCCCAGAATTGCAGAAAAAAGCGCGATCGCTACAGGAATGCTCTACTAGCCATTGTGCTAGTTCTCCCTGTTCAGGAATATAGTATAAATTAGAAACGTGATGGAGCTTTTGAATTTGCCGCGTTACTGCTTCCACCATCACAGGATGGGCATGTCCCAAGGTACAAGTAGCAATTCCCGCCACAAAGTCAAGATATTCCTTCCCTTGGGTATCCCAAACCCGACACCCTTGACCCCGTTCCAATGCTAAGGGAAAACGTCCATAGGTGGACATGACAGATTGGTCAAAACTATCAGCATTAAATGAACTAGAGGTACTAGAACCTGATTCTGGAGAATTGGTAGTTTGTTGTACAAGAGTTTCTCTGCTCACAACTTAACTCCTAAAGCTTTTTATTTTAGCTAATTTCGGCATTCAACTCACACTCCCCTTAGGTAAGATTATGAGATAAAATCCCAGACAAAGGTGAAACACCCTACTGTTTAATGTAATCAAAGATTGTCATCTCTGATTGCTACTGGAACAAATTGAGACAACAGTAATCGGTATCAAGCCCCCGCAGTCGCTCATGGATGTGGGGAGTGTGGGGAGTAACTTTTATGAAACCCCAAAATTTCGTTCACCCGTCGCTCACGGGGAAACTGATAACTGATAACTGATAAAAAGACTTTCTTGCTGATGGCGACTGTATAAACACAATTTTCTCTTGATATCAATACCCTTAATTCATAACTTCATGTATAAAAGTTAGCTAGAAGGGAGGAAACAAAAAAGAAAAGTTACTACAATAGCAAAGTTATATGCATTACCAGCAGTAAATTTAACTAACTTTGCCACTTTAGAAACTAACTGTGTACTCAAATCTTGAGCAAAAATATCAACGTATCCAGAAAGAATTAATGGCAGGGGCAATTGCCCTTGCTGGTGTATTTCTCGTCGGTACCTTATGGTACAGCCTGGTAGAAGGTTGGACTTTGGCAGATGCTGCTTATATGACTATCATTACCTTGGCAACTGTGGGCTATGGTGAAACTCATCCCCTAGGCAACCGTGGCAGAATATTTACCATTGCTTTGATTTTAATGGGGGTTATGGGTATCGGTTATATTGTCAACCGATTTACCGAAGCTATCATCCAGGGATACTTTCAGGAAGGAATTCGATTGCAACAACAACGACGCTTAATGGAATCATTATCAGAACACTATATTATCTGCGGCTTTAGTCGCACAGGTCGGCAAATCGCTAAGGAATTTGAGGCAGAAGGAGTTCCTTTTGTTGTGATTGATTCTAATCTTGACTGTGTGCAACGAGGACAACAAGAAGGCTACACCATATACCAGGGTGATGCCACTTTAGATGAAACTTTAATTCATGTGGGTATTGCCAAAGCTGTCTGTATTGTGGCTGCCTTACCTTCTGATGCTGAAAATTTATACATTGTTCTATCTGCAAAAACACTGAATTCTCATATTAGGGCGATCGCTCGGGCAAGTAATGAAGAAGCATTGCAAAAGCTACAACGGGGCGGAGCAGATGTAGTGATTTCCCCTTATATTACTGGTGGTAAAAGAATGGCATCTGCTGCCCTCAGACCTCAAGTTATGGACTTTGTGGATGGGATTATTTCTGGTGCAGATAGACAATTATATATGGAAGAATTTTTACTCGATCCATCTGTTTGTCCAATTGTAGGTAAAACTTTACACAATGCCAAGCTACGGCAGCAAACAGGAGCATTAGTATTGGCAATTCGTCGTCTGGATGGCAAATTAATTGGTGGTCCTAATGGAGACACTATTTTAATGCCGGGAGATACCTTAATTTGTATGGGTACGGCAGAACAACTGCGTGATTTAAACCAAATTCTCGGGCCAATTGGTTCTAAGCAATTACGTAAGCCGAAAAAGTCCTAATAATGCTCTGCGCTGTTGGTGATTCAGTTTCAGTTATAGCTTGAAAATAGGGATTGGGGAGTGGCTTTTTGTGCTTCAAGTTGAAGTGTGGAATGTGGGTTGT
>NZ_FYBH01000103.1 GCF_900185595.1 Calothrix rhizosoleniae SC01 | reverse complement strand
GAGACGATTTTGTAAAATCATCAATGTAGCTTCTAAACCCTCATGAATATCAACTGGTTTGAATGTTGCTTCATCTAATCGAGAGAAGTTTCGCAAAGATTTCACTATCTCGGCAATACGTTGACAACCTGTCAGCATTGAAGTGAGCAATTTCTGAATATCTTGTTCCAGAAAGTCCATCTCTATGGTTTCAATTTCCTGCTGAATTACCTGACTGGGATGAGGATATTCTTGCTGATAAAGATGAATTAGTTTGATTAAATCATCATAGTATTTACCAGCATAATTCAGATTTCCATAAATAAAGCTAATCGGATTATTAATTTCATGGGCAATTCCTGCAATTAACTGTTCTAACCCAGACATCTTTTCTGTTTGGACAACTTGCAACGCATTTTGCAGTTTTGTCAGAGTTTGTTTGAGAGTTTCATTCGATTGCGCTAGTTCTACCTGAATGCGTTGGCGTTGTTGAATTTCTTGATTCAAGGCGTGAATTTTTTGGTTAAGCACAACGAATTGATTACTCGTTCGCTTTTCTAACCTGAGTAAATTAATCGCTGGACTTTCTGGCGATCGCGGTTGGATAACAGCACCTTGACTACGACAAGCAATTCCCTCTCCCTCAGCTTGGTGGATGGTGAAAGATCCCAAAATCATTTGACGACTTTGGGAGCAAACTCGAAGATAATCAATTACCTTCTTTGAAGAATCAGTGACAAACTTTCTCAGATCCTCACCAGTCATTCCTTTACTGGTTTTATTAAAAAGTCTGGCAGCAGCTTGATTAACTGCTATAATCTCACCTGCACTCGTGACCAGCAGTAGAGAATCTGGTAAAACCTGGGCAAATGTTAAAAACTGATTGGGTATCATCATCTTGAGGGATTGAAGCAGGATCTTTGCTGTAACACTAAAGGTTATGTTTTGAGAATCAACTGTGGTTGGGACATATTACAAAAAGAGGATATAGTCTGCAAATGTCCCGCTTGTTAGTGCTACTCTGGTTTGAAGTATTCTTGTCCTGCAAACTCATCTAATGATGCGCTAGGTTTTAGATAAATGACGACTTTGCATTCCTGTGCGCCTCTGGCAATTGTGTCTTGTAACTCGACCCTAGCATAACCGAGATTGTCAGCGGCGATCACGCCAAAGATATTAGATGTCATCACACACATGGCTTCGCGCCCTTCTACCTGTTCTGCAAACGGACATTTGCGATTGCCTAAAACAATTTTCTCATCGGTTTCTTCAATTACGTAAAAGTCGCCTTGAATCCGGCGTTTCCAATCTACCAAAACAGCAGTTACCTGCTCACGAGAAAGGTTTGATAGTTGAAAAGCATTATGGTATACGTCATTGACGTGCTGACCAGCTCGAGAACCAACCACATTTAAAAAACCTGCTGCCTCTTCAATCCCAACAATATCTTGTAAAGTTCCAGCCAATTCTCGAATCATGGAGCGCAAAAATTGGTCACGATCTATGGGTAATTGTAAGGATGCTATTTGGTTGTGGCTTGAAGATGTTTGAACCATGATGGGTTTATTTTCTGAATATTATTTTAGATAGGACAAGTATGAATGGTTCTTAAATAAGCAAAAGTAACTAGATATATTAAGAAACCCTGAAATTAAGTACCATTCATAACTAGAATTAGTTTTCCCTAGCTAGTTGCAAAACTAACATCCATCTAAGCTAATATACTGACAAAAAACAGCCATTTTTAACAGTATTGGGTGGAATAAGTCCAAAATCCAAAATTGAATCACCTTTACCTTTGCAACTAACTATCTACCCAATTGATTGGGAATACCTTCACAACCGCCAGGAATAGTGGATCTGGTTTTTTCTCCACCCCAGGTACAACAGTACTGACGGGCAGGCTCAGACATCCTTTGAACATTGCTGAAATCCGCATTTTCTACCACCGCACCAGTATGTTCCCCTGTTTGATAATTTGGTGGTTCGGTACGACTGCGAGGAGATGCTGTTTCTAATGAACCATAATATAAACGAATGCCATTCAGATCAGCACCTTTGAGATTTGTTTCATATAAAATAGTCCGGGATAGATTGGCTTTGACTAAGTCGCAACCACTGAGATTTGCACGGACAAAATTAGCTTCGCTTAAGTCAGTCCATCGCAAATCAGTTTGGCAAAGGTCTGCACCTGCTAGCATGACGCCTAAATCAATTACCCGTACCCCTTTAAGCCTATCTTCTGCATAACCACCACTACCATCAAGAATTGCCCTGCCCAAATGTCCATCTCGTTGTAAGGGTGTAAGTAATTTAGAACGGGAGAGAAATCTGATAATTTTGGCTTTACCACTCCCATCTACACTACTGAGAATGGCGGCGGTGCGTCCTTCTGCTAATAAGCGTTCTTGGGGCCAATCTTCTAATAATCCTTCTTCATCCAACACTAAATCGGATATGCCTTGAAAGTAAGAATCAATGGTCTGTTGCTGAGTAATCAGGTTTTGTTGCACGGTGAGTAAATTTTGCTGGATGGTTAAGTCCTTAGAAATAATGTACTGTCGCCAAGCAACATAAACGGCAATAATCGCAATGAGAATTTGTCCCAAAGCACCAAACCATTCTGCTAAGGTTCCGGAGGCTTCCCAATTAATCCTCCGTCCCCAAATCATGATCAGATGACCCAATCCTGTGAATTTAACGAATCCAGTAGTACCAATAATAACTCCCAGGAATCCGAATAACAGTATTCGTTCATAGGTAGAAAACCACTCGGCTGATACTTCTTGTAACCAAGGTAAAAGCATAGCCACAGATAAAAATAATGTGGCTATTGTACCGATGATGCCCAGTATGAAATTATTCACAGCCATACCGGTGACAGTCATGGCGATCGCGACTATTGTTAGCACTAATGCTCTAGGGGTAACGGTAATTGGATTTACTATCCGCCCTTGCTGTTGATAACGGCTTTGTTTGAGAGCATCTGTATTGTGTTGCGATTGTGGAGAGTTAGTAGCTCCTAGAGCTTCTGGTGCAGCAAGCTTTTCTGTCATCGGGGGATTCTCACTTGCATTGTCCAAGTCACTGGTTTGCAAGTCTTTTTCTGATGTGGAGTGGAAATTAGGTTTACTGGTCATGCTATATATTTTGCCCCAGCAAGTCCCTCAGCGTAACATCATTTTTGCTGAATTAATTGGTAAGCTTTGTGACATCCTCCTACACTAAAATCAAAGATTTATAGTGGAATGGCGCTAAGAAAAGCTCTAAACTATGCTCCATAAAAACTACAGCTTTTAAAGCTATTAAATACTGCCGGTATGGCTCAGGAGATAGTCCTTGATGCAGTGTCATGAAAGCGATTGCAATCACCCCTGCGGAGCATCGCCGCTTTTGTTCAATATCCTTTGTGATTCCCTACGGGATGCTCTGCTTATCGATGGCAATGACTTAGAGGTTGGTAAAGGTCAGGCAAGTACGCCATAGCTGTGCTTTGCTCGGTGACTTTGGAATAAGATGTACCGATTGTGCAAAATTTTTGTAGGTAGAAAAAGCTTACTCGCTTATGAAATACTTTCTTTGAGACGAGCAAGCAAATCTAACTAATAATACTGTGACAAAGCTGCGAGTACAAATCCTCAAGGATAAATTTAATCAAAGTTTGGGATTGCCTTTTTTCTACTTTAGAAATTGTAGAATTTTACAGTAAACGTTGGGATGTTGAACTAAATTTAAGACATCTCAAAACTACTCTAGGGATGGATATTTTACGGTGTAAAACCCCTTCAATGGTGCGTAAAGAAATTTATGTTTATCTACTCGCTTACAATCTAATTCGTAGTTTGATGTGGTTCGCTGGTACTACTTACGCTACTCCTCCATTACGCTTGTCGTTACAAGGTACTCGCCATCATTTAAATAACTTTATTCCCCAATTATTAGCTGCTTGTAAAACAAAGCTTCAATGGATTTATTACATTTTATTGAAAGTTATTGTTCACAAGGTTGTTCCAGAGCGCCCAAACAGAATTGAACCACGAGTTCGTAAACGTCGCCCAAAAGCTTATCCCGTAATGATAAAACCCCGCCATGAATTAGGGAAGCAGTTTGCAACTGCTCCCGTAGCTCAATTTTGATGCCCCAACCTGGCACTACCGAATAAGCACCCAGGATTCCCCAGTTGTGTCAACTTTTGAACGCGATCGCTTGTGCGCTCCGTGGAACGTTCGCCTGCCTCGGAAACTGCATCAAGGATAATCTCCTGAATCATCCTTCCATTGTTCAATAACTTTAAAAGCTGTGGTGCTTATTCCTCATAGCTTATAGCTTTTCTTAGTGCCATTCGATTTATAGTGTAGGCTTCCAAACCTCACGATTTGGTGTTCCTAGTTTTTCTCTTGGGAGATTTCGCCTCTGACCTAGATTGACTTTCGCCAATCCTCGGCAGATAGACTGCATAGGCATTTTCTATTCCGCAGAGTCCCTGCGTACTAATTTGTTCTATTCCCTGCAGCCTAATTACTTCTGCTGCGGCATGATCTCGATTTGTTTGATATCCACAACTATCGCATTGATGTATTCGCACACTCAAGTCTTTTTTACCCGTATAGGTTCCGCACTTGGGACAAGTTTGAGATGTGCCGTCAGGATTGACACGGGCAAAGTAAACTTGATGTTTCTTAGCTACCCCCATTCAAGTAAACCGAGGAACTGACCGAACGACGCATCTAAAGTATGTTTTCGCAACATACCTCTAGACATTGCTTTCAGATTCAAATCCTCAACGAACACCATGCCAATTCCTTGTTTGGTGCATAAACGGTTAGCAAGCTTGAACTGCCAATCTTTGCGAACACTGGCGATATGATTGTGGAATTTAGCAACCTCGATTCTGGCTTTTTCACGATTCTTCGACCCTTTTTTTGTCCTGGCATATTTACGTTGCAGCAATTTCAGCTTGCGATGTAAAGATACCAGGAATCGGGGTCGACAGATGAATTCCTTCTCTGAGGTAGTCAAAAACTTTTCAAGCCCTAAATCAACACCCAAAGCATCTCCATGGGGTCGAGAATCTGGGATTGAAACATCAGACTCGATGGTGACAATCGCCTCCCAGCGAATTGCTTTTTTCACTACTCGTACTTGTTTGACAATGAATCCATCTGGAATTGGTCGATGCAAATTAATCGGCATCCTGCCAACTTTCGGTAGATTGATTTGCCATCCAGTGATTGGATTGGATTTGAATTGTGGGAACAACATTGACTTGATTTGCCCAAACTTTTTAAAGCGTGGGAACCCAAATCCTCGCTTTTGAAAGTAGTCCCAGGCATCATGCAATCTGCGAATGGTCGTTTGCAAAACCTGAGATGGTGGTTCACTTAACAGGGGAAATTCTTTCTTGGCTTTTGGAAGTGCGTTTTGTTGATTGTAATAAGTAGGGAAAGGTGTATTCGTTGGGATAATATACTCTTTTTCCAATGAACAATGCTCTAAGCTGCACTTCCTAGAAAATACCCAATCTTTTATTTCCCGCAAACCATAGTTGTAGACTTTGCGAGATATTTCCAACCAATTCAGCATTGTCCCTTCTTGGTTAGAGTCTGGGCAAATTCGGTAGCAGTAGTTCATGGTTAGAGTCATGGAGCAATTTTAACCCGAATCCACCAATCTATAAATTTAAGTAGATTGCTAATTTTATCGGGTCAATCCCGGTAAAATTAGCTGGGGGAGTCCATTTATCCCGACGCTGAATTAAAGATTACAGGGTGGGACTTATAGCTCCCCCAAACCCCCACTCATAGTTAAATTGGTATAACCTAACTCTTCAATACTATTTTCCTACTGAGTTCAAGATTAAGAGCGATCGCATATAAAATAAGTAGATTTATACAAATATAAGGGAAGCAAGTGGCTTAATTGACAAGAAATCTGCAAAATAGGTGTTGATTTTACTGCTCATGGAGTATCTTACATATTTAGTATTGAGGAGAGAATATGACTACACCGGTCAATGTACTTATAATTATTCATGGCATGAGTCCCCATGCCGAGCCCACATCTCCTTTTAAACTGTATCAAGAATTCTGGGAGGCTTTACTGAAGGAGAAACCAGAGCTATCTAGAGTGTTCCCGGAGAGCTTTATTGGGGTTGAGTGGGGACAAGAGTTACCAATTAATCTCACTATACCTTCAGAGCAAATACGTACTGACCAAAGACTGACTCGGGCTCAAAATTTTGTGAATGAGCGGGTTTGCTACGATAAAGTAGTGAAAGACCCACACCCCAACAATATTACTCAGGGTATGGATTTTCCTCTACTCACACCTTTAGTCAGACGATTAGTAGTTGGTTTGCGAGAATCTATTATTACCCGTGGTTTTGGTGATGTAATTTATTATTCTTCTGAAGATGGAGAAAGGGAAGTTCGTCGAGCTGTTTACGGACAAGTTCTAGAAAAATTAGAACTTTACCATGAAGCGAAAGATGTTCGTCTGCACTTGATTGGACATAGTTTGGGTGTAGCACTAACCCATGACTTTCTGTTTGGTTTGTTTGCTCCCAATCATCAACCAGGATTCTGTGAAAAAGATTTTGGGTTGGATGGTAAACGTTTTGAACAATGGCGACAAAAAGCACAAAGAAAAGAATTAAAATTAGGTTCTTTATCTAGTACTGCTTCTCAACTGCCTATGTTTGCCATGCGTAAACAAAAACTAGTGGATTTTCTCGCGGAAAATAAATTACTTGACCCTAGTTATATTGGCATTGAGCCTACTAATCAGGTTAAGTGGAAAGTATTCTATGATATAGACGATCTTCTTGGTTTTTGTACTCGAAGGCTGTACGATGCTCCGGAGCAAATTATGGAATATCAAGTAGATTGTGGTGACAATCCTGGGGATGCCCATAATGGCTACTGGAAAAACAAAACAGTGATTAAAGAAACAGCTGATTTATTATTCTCAAATGCTGATGGACATAATTAAACCTCAATTCCCTGGAATTATCATCTGAATTAATAATTCGCTATACAGTTCAATATAACTGTAAATATCTGGTGCATACTTGTTGAGTCAGGAAAAATAGACTAAATCATCTGTCTGGTTTTTCCTTGCTCAACAAACCCTTAAATGAATTGAAATTGCTGGGGAATATTTTCAGCTTTAAATATTATGCAAATTATTCAACTTCATTAAAAAGATGTTCTTCTAGGAGTGGTTGGAACTTACGAAATTCTTCAGGAGAAAGCAATTCTGGCTTACCAGATTCACCTTTTTTGGCAAAAAACAGCAAAGGATCAAGGGGTGTGTAAATTGCATATTCCTGCTCTTCATGATAGAAACTAGCAAGTAATTGCAATTGTTCTGGTTCTAAATTATCCTCTTCATCTTCAATTTCTAAAGTGAAAATTTCTGATTCTTCTACAGGGGGTAAATCTCCTGCAGCTGTCAAAGCGTAAGCTGTATTTTTTAACTCTAGGTTTTGTTCTGCTAGAACGGCTTGGGCTGTACTAAAAATTTGGTCAATAGTAGCATCATCTTCGATTAAAATGGCTTCTTCTTCACCTTCATTACCCCAAGCAAAAATTTCTACTGGTGAGTCTGTAGGAAGTAATAAGAAGTATTCTTGTCCATCTACTACTAAGGAATCCTCAATATAGCATTCAAGACTTCTTCCTTGCTCATCAGTCAAAGTGATGGCACCCAGATCGCGTTCATTTTCATCGGAAAACGGAGAGGAAAACATAACCAAAATTTGCTTGCAACTGGAGAACTAATAGCAATTTTACGCAATTAATTGACTATGTAATGACAATTTCTATCTTACATCGCTGTTTATTTGCTGCTATTGCTGGCTAATCCACTTCAGAATATCATGCTCCCAGGAATGATCGCGCAAGAGATGTTCTTGTTAATTTAGCTACTGCGATTTTTACTATCTAGCCATTGTTGCAAAATTAAAGAGGCTGCTTTGCGATCAATTAAACCTTTATGACGGGACGGGGAAATTTTCTCGGCGATTAACATCTGTTCTGCTTGATATGATGTTAATCGCTCGTCAACATATTCCACGGGTAGTTGTAAAGCTTTAGCCAGTCTACTAGCAAACTTTTGAGTTTGACGAGCTTGGAAACCCAAAGAACCATCCATTGAGTAAGGTAAGCCTACTACTAGGGTTTGTACTTCCCGTTCTTTAACTAAAATATGGATTTTTTCCACATCCTCAACAAAAGATTGGCGCTCAATGGTGGTGATTCCAGTCGCAATTAAGCCGGTGCGATCGCAACCTGCAACACCAATACGTTTACGACCAACATCTAAACCCAAAGCAGAAATAAATGGTGATTGTTGATGTTGCTTGCTTGGTGCTGTAGGTAATTTATCCGGATTTCCCAAACACTTACTCCTGATGTTTATTGATATGCTCTGAGTGAGAATCAGTTTCTCTACCGTTCTGTTGATAATGATCCCCCGGATTCACATTATTTTTACCGGAAAATTTGACAGGTTTTTGCATCGGTTTACCTTGACCCAGTTTATCAGAGGATTTTGATTTATTTCGGGGAGTCCATGACATACCTCCTGGTATGGGCTTACGTGCTGGCTGCAAACCTTGCAGAACTTCGGGTAACTGAATTCCTTCTAAAGATACTAATCTTGATTCCCTAACTTTATGCCAAACCGAACGGGACATGATTAAGGTATGCTCTATACGATTAGCTCCTATTTGTTCTAAATACTCTTCCCCTTCTGGTTGATAATCAGCAGAAGCTAATTGTAATGATTGAGTCGGAAAATCTTGAACAATACGAGCTAGTTGAGAAATTAACTCTGGATATAACCAAGTGTAAGCTGGGTGTACAGTAAGATTCGCAACGTGAGGTTGTTTTCCTTTTCGATCTATCTTCAATTGAAAATAACCAATTGCTGCTTTGCGTTGAGGTTCAAAAACATACCCACTAACAACCTCTATTTTTGTCAACCATTGTTGAATGTTAGCTGTTAATGAGCTAAACAAACTGATTTTAAAATCGTGGGTTTGGCGATCAAAAACCTGCCTCATAAGGGGAGGCATAGAAGCCGTATCTAATTGATATAGCAATTGGGCATCGGCATTACTTATGGGCAGTAAATTGGGTAAATCTGGCTCTAATTGAGCTAGATTTGTCAATAAGCTGGGGGCAATTTCCCAGTAAGTCATTTCTGCTAAACGCTGAAACCCATTTTTGCGATATAGTGCCAAGGCATTTTTATCATTGACATTTACTTCCAGTATCCAAGTACGTGCTTCTAACAATGACTCGAAGCAGTAGCGTAGTAGCTGGGAACCAACTCCTTGGCGATCGATACCCTTTTCCAACATTACCCGTTCCACCCGCCAAGTAGTACGGGTGCGGTTAAAGGGAGAAACTTGAATTACTCCCAGTAACATTCGCCCTTGTTCTGCTATGTAGGTACAAAGTAGGTGCTGTAAAGGATTAGGGAACCAGCTTAAACATTTTAAGATCCCATACCAATGTCGAAGGCTTTGCATCTGCCTAATGGCAGAATCAGTCTGCTTCTTGGTTTCGACAGCCGATGACTCTTGAGCTAGTCTTTCAATTCCATCCAGATCACGATATTGTAATGGTCGGATGACTACGCTGAGATTTTGAGGGATTAGTGAAGTCATTTTGATTTAAGCTGCCATTCAGCCTGATGCAATAAATAGGGATACAGGTAATTTACTTAGGTTAATACTAACGGCTTTTTATTACGAAATATTACTCTCAAAGATAGATTTTTACATCCGGTAAAATTTAAAAAAGTAGACTTGCCGGGTACAACAGTAATTACCCAACAATATCTACTTTAATTGTAGTGGATTTTTTATATCCCATCCTAGGGAATTTGCCGAGATATCTGCTTTTCAAAGTCTGCTTGGGTTTGATGGAGTAATTCTTGTCTGCTATTTTCTGGGGTTTGTTGCTCTGGCTGAGAATTTTTCAGGGTTGGAACCAAATTGCGGGCTTGTAGTGCCATATGAAGTTGGAGGTGAGCCACATATTCGCTAAAATCCTCACGATGTGTATGTGTCTTTGCTAAGGGTTGTGATTCCATTGCCACTGAGATCTCCTTGATTAGGTAGCCATTGATTATTATAAATACCAAAACTTATCACGCTATCTTATCTACCTTCATAATTCGCAATGAACTTTAATGCTTCGTTAAACAGCAGAAAAAAGGAGTCATGAAGAGGCAGGGGAAAAAGGGTTTTAGTCTTATTTACTTTTCTTCACATAGTTTGGTTTTATTGTGCCGACTTACTTAGGTGATTTCTGAAAATCATTTTACCAATGACAAGGGCGCAAGCTTTC
>NZ_FYBH01000065.1 GCF_900185595.1 Calothrix rhizosoleniae SC01 | reverse complement strand
CAGAAAAGAGGCATCATGACAGCAGTTTGACAAAATTTTAAGTTGGGAATTGGGAATATGTTGATGTAATTTTTTTCCATGTTCAACTGGGAACCAATTATCTTGTTCCCCCCACAAAATTAGTGTAGGACATTGAATTTTGTGGAGATTTTGTTGAATTGTACTGAGCAAATTCGGTTTATTCGCCTGAAAATCTTCAATTTCTTTGGCGGCTATTTGTAATTCTTCAGTCACTTTAGTCAGAGTCCCAGGAATCTCTGTATAAGGATAAGCTATCCAGTAAACATCATCTGCGGTTAACTTTGACGGATCATACATTACCCCACGCCGTTCTGTTGCCATAATTTCTCGCACCAGGGGAGCAAACCAATAATTAAGACGCAGAGTCTCAACAGCTTGGACTAATTCCAGAGGGATTTGAGAAAGTAACGACATTCCCCAATGAGGCAAACCTTCGGCGAAAACTGGTACATTGACAACTACTAAACGCCCTATTAATTGGGGATTATGTTGGGTTAAAGCAAAGGAAACTAATCCCCCTAAAGATTCTGCCAAAATTACTACAGGTTCATCGCAGAGTGCCTGAATAACTCTTTCTAGCTCAATAATTTGATGACCTTTTTTTTCCCGCCGAGATAAAGATTTTTCTGAAAAACCATAACCCTTAGCATCAAAGCAAATGACTCGGAAGTGTTGGGATAATGGCTGGATACTAGAACGCCAATTATAACTCCAACTACCTAATCCATGTAGTAAAAATAGGGGTTTACCAGTTCCAACTTCACCATAGGAAATTTGTACAGGATAACCGTGACTATCGCTAATAGTTATATGTTGTCGTCCTTGGGGAAAATTCGCCCGCCACCAATCTTCTTTCATGATTTCTCTCAAGCAATTTAACTGCCAATTAAAGCTCCTAACAGCAGTTTTAATACTATTATGGCAAATACAACTACTCCTATGGCCAAGATTAACAATCCAGCTAGGATGACAAATACAAACCAACTATTCGCTTTGTTTCCACGATGAGGAAATTGCAGGTGTTCTTCCAGTAATTTGATATTGCTTTCATTAGCTGTCCAGGCAATATCAAATATATCCCCTAACACTGGTACAATGCCCAGTACAGCATCAATTGTGATATTTAAGGTCATTTTTGCCAAAACACCTTGGGATGCTCCTAGACGAGCCGCTTCTATGACGATATATGCTGAAAGTAATACCCCTAAAAAATCCCCTCCCACTGGCAATAATCCTAAAATCGGATCTAAGCCAATACCAGCATTTGTACCAGGAATGGGGATGGCTTTATCTAGTATGCGACTAACAAGACGCAGGCGTTTTAATCTTGCGGCTTTTGTATCTGAGTTAATTTGGGGGAATCTAGTTGGAGGTTTAGACATGGTAGCGATCGCATTGTAATCCATAACGTTGATCTAATCGCTACATATTTTACTGCTATAGCACTACGCAATTAGCTTAGGACATTCTTGAACCTTGAAACCTATAAGCAGTAAACTTATTACTTGCGCGTAGCGCTATACCATTGCCTCCAATATTCTTGATTGAGCAAAACCAAAGTTTCAAATTATAACTAAATTATCTCTGTGAATTACTGTTTCTGCACCTTCATAGCCAAGAATACTAGGAATTTCACTAGAACGAAAACCACTAATTTGTTGCAGCTCTTGACTATTGTAATTAACCAGCCCTCTGGCAATTTCATTGCCATTGTGATCGTACAACTGTACTGCATCCTGGCGTTCAAATTCCCCTTCTACTGTAGTAATACCAGCCGCTAACAATGATTTACCCGATTGGGAAATGGCTAATACTGCCCCATCATCTAAATATAACTTGCCACCAGGCACCAGACCATAAGCTATCCAGCGTTTGCGAGCGGATGTAGGTTCGGGATGGGGTTGAAAATTAGTCCCAATGGGTTCACCTTGTAAAATTTTTTCGATATTCCGGGGATTGCGTCCTTCTGTGATAATGGTACGAACTCCCGCAGCAGTAGCAATTCTCGCTGCTGCAATTTTAGTTACCATTCCCCCTGTACCCCATTGGGAACCAGAATTACCTGTTTCTACCTGTAAGGCTTTTAATTCCTCGATATTACTAACTAATGTAATTGGTTGAGCATCGGCTACATGACGAGGATCTGCGGAGTATAGTCGATCCACATCGGTAAGTAAAAAGAGATTTTCTGCCTCTATTAAACTGGCAACTAAGGCTGAAAGAGTATCATTGTCACCAAATTTTAGCTCATCTACAGCGACGGTATCATTCTCATTTACAACGGGAATTACTCCCAATGTCAATAATGCTTGTAAGGTATTGTAAACATTCAAATAACGACTGCGTTCTACTAAATCACTCCGAGTCAATAAAACTTGGGCTATGGGTTGTTGGAGTGCAGTAAATAAATCGTCATATACCCGCATTAATCGACCTTGTCCCACAGCTGCGATCGCTTGTTTCAAAGCAATATCTTTAGGTCGGTCTGTTAATCCCAAACGTGCACAACCAACACCAACTGCACCGGAGGAAACTAAAATGACGTGATAGTTTTTGCGTCGTAGATGGCATAGAGTTTCTGCCAAGCTAGCAATAGTAGAAAGTGCTAATAGTCCCGTGTCTGTTTGTGTAAGACTGGAAGTTCCAATTTTGACTACGATTGTTGATGGCATGGGGCAAAATACATTCCTGGTTATGGTTCTACATTGAGAATACATGCAAAACTCAGGAATTATATTATTATAAAGCGCCCCCTATAACTAAGTATAGGTAGGCGCTGAAGTTATTTACACTTGGGATCTATATTTAGCTGATCCCGTTTTTAAAAATTTAGTTTATATAGTCAATATATCAATCTCAAAAAATTATGTTATCTATCTTAAGACTGAGTTTCAAACTATCAGACTCACACTTTATTTTTCCTTAACTTTTACATCATAAAATATTAATAAAGCGTTGCCATTTCTATTAGTGAAGGGCAACGCTTTATTGATTTATATTCACTTACTATTATCAAGGTCTATATTTAGCTGACCTCGTTTTATTAATATTCATAATCTATGATTTCCAGGACTAACTAGGATTTCTTAAGTATTTTTTAATATTTACTTTCCTGAAGATTTATGAATCTTTGTCACTCTTTGTTGCTGAGGAGTGATTGAGGCTCCCAGTATTTCTGAGATCCAAACTTCAAAGTTACGTATGGGATAGGGACGCAGGCGAGCACCTGGATGGATTATGGGTTCGACAAAAATCGTAAACATCCCTAAACGATTACCAGCGACAACATCAGTGAATAAGCGATCGCCAACCATTCCCACTTCTTCCACAGGTAAATTCATCTGTGTGAGTGCTTCCCTAATTTTGCGTCGAGAGGGCTTGGCTGCACCTAGGTAGTATGGTAAATCAAGGGATTTGGCGATACTACTAATCCGAGATTCATTAAGATTGTTGCTGACTAACCACAGGGATACAGAAGTACGCATTTGTTCTATCCAAGTTTGCAATTCGTCAGAAGCTTGAGAAGTTGTAATGGGTACTAAGGTTTCATCCACATCCAACACCAAGCCCTTCAGTTTATATTCTTCAACTATTTGTGGTGTTAATTTTAATACTGAACCTTCTAAAATTAAATCAGGTTGCAAGAATTTTGCCCAAGTCATAATCTCAAAATCTGGAGTTATTATCCAAAAGGAATAACCTTATTTAACCAGCTTTTTCTTTTTTATAGCCGGATAATTATTTTTGTCTAACTGTACTATAAAATTCTTGAGGACGAATGTTGTGTTCGTAGATTTCTCTCCTAGGTTGGGCAATTTCTGCAATCTACCGGTCGCAAATATGCTGTAACCTGTACTTTACTTAACTCTCACACTAAAGATGGCCTTGATGATTATACAAATAATTAAGTAAAATTGCTGGTAACTATTCCATGAACTTACTCGCTATTGCAAGGGAGCAGGGGGAAGGGAAAATTTTACTTAGATAATTGGTGGTGAAATTTTTTCATTGGGACTGCCTCCCGCCTTTAATAATATATGAATGGGCATATTATTTCTTGTCCTGCACCTTCAATCATTTTCAACGCAGCTTGCAACTGCATCCGAGAATAGCAACGCAAGGAACCCAAAGCGTCACCAATGAAGCATTCTGAATGCATCCGCACCATTACCGACTGAGTCTCAAATTCAGAAGTATTTCCCTTAATAATAGCCACATGATTGCAATTATTTAAGGTGTGGCGATAGGGGTAAATTTGAAAATTACCAAACTCGGTGGGTAACTCGGCCACAGTTTCCCGCAGCACCAAGCAATCATGTTACGGGCGATAACTAATTAAGTCCGCAATACTAATAATTTTGAGGTGATGGTGGCGAGCATAAGATTTAGAAAGCAAATACATGGTCAATCATAGAAATATTTCTTTTAGTTATTTTTGTAGTACTTCTCAGTAAATTCCAGTGCACATCCGTTTCTGCATCGGTCATAATTATTAGTTTTTACCTACCCTCAATTACTGCGTAGGCATCATGAGTGTGAATACTTTCGTAGTTTGTACATTCGACTGATTGAAAATCATAGTTCTCCTGCTTCAGAGCAAACGCTATACTTCTGACAATATCCTCTACAAACTTAGGATTTTCATAAGCGGTTTCTGTAACAAACTTTTCATCGACAATTTTTAGCACAGGATATACGCTGGAACTTAGATTATTTTCTACCAAGTCAATAAAGCAAGCTACATCAGTATGCTCTTTGAAAGGAATTGTTAAATCAATTCTTGATCTTTGGCTGTGCGCTCCGTATTCAGAGTTTTCCTTGGATGCAGGGCAAAGGGAAGTACCTGTAATACCAAGCTTCAGAAAAGGTGTAAAAGTATCATTTTCATATCTGGAATCAAATTCTAAATTAAAGGATTCATAACCTACAATACCCGTTACTGGAGCCAGTTTCTTCCTCACGACCTCGCCAGATAGTTTAAGATATACCCTATCAGTTTCAAGAACTTGCTTCAGATTATTACATAACTCAAAGAGCGATTTATAGTCCAATAATTTATCTTGATAATTAGAAATTGCTATTGCCATTCTAGACATATGAGTACCTTTTTTATCGCTGGGTAAATACACATAGCAAGAAGCTTTTCCCTGCATTGGTAGCTCAACTTGTCCAAGTTTAATTAAGGAGCGGAAAGCAACTCCAGTAATACCCACCTTTTGAATTGGGATATTGCGATTATCTGCCTCGCCTTGTACATCAATTTTTATGTGATTAGTGGTTTTGAATCCTTCCATAGTTTGCATAAGATTGTCCTATTTAAATTTTACTGGTAACAAATTTTATACTTGAAACCAAGTAGGTAGGCGGGAAAATTTATAGCTATGTAACGGAATGTTAAGAATTAGTATATGCCAGTCTTAACTATTTAGCAAAGCTATAAATCTGCTGAGTCTCCAGATGATCGCAAATAGATGAAGGTAACTGATTCGCTGGAAAACTCTGCCGATCGCATTGTGCCTGTAAATGACTCAGGGGATCTGTACCGGGAGAAACCAGAAATTCTAGCTTCTGGATATAAGGTAAGCTCACCACATCATCTAAAATTTTTGCGATCGCTAATAAGTAAGGATGACCTTGTTGTTGATACCAATCTGGAGATGCTACTAGGGGTTGATCAAAGCCTAAATGTACTGTTAATGAGGGTTTATCAAATAAAGCGATCGCAACCGGACGAGCTTCTTCCTGCAACAATAAATTATGGGTTTTTGCTAAATGTCGCAGGTTTTCCAGTCTTTGGTAACGTCCTGTAACTGTTTGGGGGTCGTCTTGCCAGTGGAGGGCTACTGTAATTAGATAGGTTTGCAGTAGCATATGACCCAATTTTTTGGCTTTGGTAGCTAAGTAGTTGGAATTATAGTCATTGGATTCGATTAACAAAGGAACTCGATCCACAATTTCCAAACCATAACCCTTAAGTCCCGCAATTTTACGAGGGTTATTGGTAATTAAACGAATCTTATGTACCCCCAAATCCATCAGCATTTGCGCCCCCATGCCATAGTCCCGCAGATCCGCAGGGAATCCCAAACGCTCGTTTGCTTCCACCGTATCCAGCCCCATATCCTGCAATGCATAGGCCTTTAATTTATTTACCAAGCCAATACCCCGCCCTTCTTGACGCAAGTATACAACAATACCTTTACCTGCACCTTCAATCATTTTCAACGCGGCTTGTAACTGCATCCGAGAATCGCAACGCAGGGAACCCAAAGCGTCACCAATGAAAGATTCTGAATGCATGCGCACCATTACAGGTTTATCCTCAAATTCCTCTGGATTACCCTTAACAATAGCAACGTGTTCTGAACCATTGAGGGTGTGGCGATAGGCGTAAATTTGAAAATTACCAAACTCGGTGGGTAAATTGGCCACAGTTTCCCGAATCACTAAGCGATCATGTTGCAGGCGATAACTAATTAAGTCCGCAATACTAATAATTTTCAGCTGATGATGGTGGGCATATTTAATTAATTCCGATAAACGTGCCATGGAGCCATCTGGGTTTTGAATCTCGCAAATTACCCCCGACGGGTACAATCCTGCCAATCTAGCTAAATCTATTGCTGCTTCCGTATGCCCAGCTCTTTTTAATACACCACCTTTTTTAGCGCGAATAGGGAAAATATGACCGGGGCGGCGTAAATCTTCTGGTTTTGTATCTGGATTAAGTGCTACTTGGATAGTGCGAGCTCGGTCTTCCGCCGAAATACCAGTAGTAACCCCCAAGTTGGGGCCGGCATCAATACTGACAGTAAATGCAGTCTGATTCGTGTCTGTAATATTACTTACCATCAATGGCAAATCTAGTTGATCCAAGCGATCACCCATCATTGCCAAACAAATTAACCCCCTAGCTTCCACTGCCATAAAATTAATGGTATTGGGGGTTGCAAATTGAGCAGCACAAATTAAATCGCCTTCATTTTCACGATTTTCGTCATCGACTACCACAACAATGCGGCCCGCCTTGAGATCAGCTAAGGCATCATTAATAGAATCAAACTGAAAATTAGAGGATGACAATGTTGCACCATTGGGGTTAGGACTAACGTCGGATTCCCCTACTTGTGTTGATTGCCTTTCGTTATTAAACTGCGACACAGAGACTTCCAGCTAGGAAACGTAAATTTTTTTAACAAATGCTTATAAATTGATTGTACCTCCTTTAATAGACAACAGCATGACAGTAACAATGATTTGATAACATAACGGAAATATATACCACAGAGTTTAGCTAGCTGCCGGTGTGGGTGCGGGGTATGGAGTGAGGGAGTGAGGGAGTGATGGAGTGATGGAGTGATGGAGTGATGTGTTTTGGCTCATCATCCCCTCAGTTCCTTACTTACCCTAATTTTTCTATTATCTAATACCTCACACCCTACACCCGCTCCTTTGGTGCAGCCGCCCTGCAAAGGCTAGGGGCTTGGTCAATTAATGACAGCAGTTAGGAATGGCTAGAGAAAACAAACACCCAAATTTACAGATAAGGATTTTATATCATGGGCAATTTTAGACGCGTACCCATTGGCATTGTCGGCGCGTCAGGTTACGGCGGAGTGCAGCTAGTCAGACTACTAATGGACCATCCAGAGGTAGAACTAGTTTATTTAGGTGGGGAAAGTAGTGCTGGCAAAAGTTTTGCGGATATTTATCCCCATTTAGGTCATACAGTTAACCTACAAGTTGAAACATTAGATCCGGACATTATTGCACAACGTACAGAAGTAGTGTTCCTTTCCTTGCCCAATGGATTGGCTTGCCACCTCGCACCCCAACTAATCGAGAAAGGTTGTAAAGTATTGGATCTAAGTGCAGATTATCGATTCCAAGAGTTATCAACTTACAGTAATTGGTACGGTAAAGAAAGGAAAGATGAAACAGTTGCTGCAACAGCAGTCTATGGACTTCCGGAATTATACCGAGATCGCATTTCCGAAGCCCAACTCATCGGTTGTCCTGGTTGCTATCCAACTGCTAGTTTGTTGGCATTATCACCTTTACTCAAGCAAGGGTTAATCATCCCTGACACAGCTATTATTGATGCTAAATCTGGTACATCTGGTGGGGGAAGACAAGGCAAAATCAATATGTTACTGGCAGAAGCCGATAATTCCCTCGGTGCTTATGGTGTTGCTAGTCATCGCCACACACCAGAAATTGAGCAAATTTGTAGTGAATTGGCGGGTCATGAAGTGACGATACAATTTACACCACATCTCATACCGATGGTTCGGGGCATTTTAGCTACAGTATATGCGAAACTCCGGGATCCTGGTTTAGTTAGGGATGATTTAATTACTATTTACAGAGCTTTTTATCGTAATTCCCCTTGGGTGAAAATTTGCGAACCGGGCACCTATCCTCAGACAAAATGGGCTTGTGGTAGCAATCTTTGTTATATCGGTATAGAAGTTGACCCGCGCACAGGTCGTATTATCGTCATGTCAGCAATTGACAATTTGATTAAAGGACAGGCGGGTCAAGCAATTCAATGTATGAACATTATGATGGGTTGGGATGAAACCCTAGGATTGCCTAAGTTGGGCTTTTATCCTTAGAGGCAGAAGGCAGGAGGCAGGAGGCAGTCCCGATGAAAAAATTTCACCATCAATTATCTAAGTATAATTTTTCCTTCCCCCTGCTCCCTGCCCCCTGCCCCCTGCTTAGAAGTCAGGAGTCAGAAGTTAATAATTTTCTCTCCCTCACTCCTTCACTCCCTCAATCTTTCACTCCTACCTCGGTCCCATACCTACAGTACCGGCATAAATAGCGCGATCGCCTAATTCATCTTCTATACGTAACAAGCGGTTATATTTTGCTACCCGTTCGCTACGACACAGAGAACCAGTTTTGATTTGACCCGCACGGGTAGCTACGGCTAAGTCAGCAATGGTGGTATCTTCTGTTTCTCCAGAACGGTGACTAATTACTGAACGGAAGCCATTACGGGTAGCTAAATCAATGGTTTGTAAGGTTTCTGTGAGGGAACCAATTTGATTTAGCTTAATCAAGATGGAGTTACCAGCCTTTTGCTCAATACCCGTTTTTAATCTTTGGGAGTTGGTAACAAATAAATCATCCCCAACTAATTGCACCTGGCTACCAATCTTTGTAGTCAGGGCTTGCCAATTTTTCCAGTCCTCCTCATGCAAACCATCTTCAATGGAAACAATGGGGTATTGGTTGACTAACTGAGCCAAATAATCGATAAATTCCCTTGGAGAGTGGGGTTTCCCATCATAAACGTACTGCCCATCTTGGTAGAATTCACTGGCAGCCACATCTAATGCCAAGGCTACCTGTTCCCCTGGCTTATAACCAGCTTTTTCAATGGCAGCTACTAATAATTCTAAAGCCACCTGATTTGACTCCAGGTTGGGAGCAAAACCACCTTCATCCCCCACACCAGTAAGTAAACCCTTTTCATCCAAAACCTGGGAAAGAGTGGCAAACACCTCTGCACCCCAGCGTAAAGCTTCTCGGAAAGAAGTAGCACCCACAGGGACAATCATAAATTCCTGAAAGTCCACATTATTAGCCGCATGGGCACCACCGTTAATTACATTCATCAACGGTACGGGCAGTAAATTCGCCAATGGACCACCTAAATAGCGATAAAGGGGAATTCCTAAAGCCTCAGCCCCAGCCTTTGCCGTCGCCAGGGAAATTGCCAAAATCGCATTGGCACCCACATTGGACTTATTTCCCGAACCATCCAAATCGATCATCATTCGGTCAACTAGTTCTTGGTTGAGGGCATCTACCCCTAACAATTTTGGTGCTAAGACTTCCTTGGCGTTTTGTACTGCCTTGAGTACTCCTTTGCCACTGTAACGACTTTTATCTCCATCCCGTAGTTCATGGGCTTCAAAGGTACCTGTAGATGCGCCACTAGGAACCTGTGCGAGTCCCATTGCACCACTCAATAAGTGTACTTCTGCCTCTACAGTAGGTCTACCCCGCGAATCGAGAATTTCACGGGCAATAATTATCTCAATTTCAGTATCTAGAGCGTTCATCATCTTGTGTTTTGTCCTTTTGTGGAGTCTATTCACCAACTATTTCAGTTGCACAGCCCTAATCGTTAGCATAGGGGTTTTCTGTTGACTCTAAGCAGATATTAAGGAAGATTTTTCGGTTAGGACATTGCAAAGTTGGGAATTAGCTTAAACAAAAAGAAGCCTCATAAGAAACTTGAAAATAATTTTTAATTAAGTTTTGTAATAGGAGTTGAGGCACAGATACAAAATGTGCTATTGGCAGAATTAATACCATTTTGAAAACAGTAATGAGACAGATGGGTAGGGAACATCTACAATTTTTCAATATATAAAAGTATCTTACTGGTGCCGTGCCCTTATGAAGAATTTATATACTGTAAAATTTTTAATATTTCTCCACCCAATTAATCCGTAAATTATATGAAACTGGAAAATATTACTAACCAACTGAGTGAAGCACAAGTAAAAGCAGATTATGAATTAGTTATACAAATTCAAATCAAGTTAAGAGGTTTGGGTTTATACCCTGGAGGAAGATTTATTGATGGTGATTTTGGTTCCAGAAGTCGCAGAGGGATTAAAGATTTTTGTGATGCTGTGGGAATCCCATTTCCTCAATATGATCGAACTTTTGCTCGCCAACTCCTAGACACGAAGTATTTACCCTCTGTATTGGGAATGACTAACAGTAACCGCGAACAAATATTTAACAATATATTGAGTATTGCTCAAGGAACTAAGCTTTCTGATAATGAGCTAGCTCCTTTTTTACACCGGGGTATGAAAAACTCTAAATATACGAGAGAAATTTCTGAATATCCCTCAAGACTTGCCAAAAAATATCATAGTTCTGATGCAAATTCCACTTATAATCCCTATCCTCAACGAGGAGTAATTCCAACAATTGATAGGGAAGGGTTAAATTTTCTCCACTCTGATATTAAAGAAGCTTGTGTTTGTATTGGTAACTTGGTCAATAATGAAATGCAAGCCCGGTGGTTGGGAAAAAATGCCTTGGCAAAAAGACAATTTTGGAGCTCGACAAAAATAATTCCGATTCTGAATGTAGTTTGTGATGCTAATACAAATTTTCCCAATATTAATATTGCTAATTGCTATATCAGTAACAATATCTATAAATTCACCGATATTATTTTAGATATTCTTACTTATCAAGGTAAACTTGTTTCTTCAAATTCTGCCGCCGCCACATTAAAATTATTTCGTACCCCAACGTCTTTAGAAAATTGGGTGAAGAATATTACAGGTAATCAGCAACTTAGTTTTCGTAGTGGTTATGGTGAAAATCCCTTTATCAGACAACCAGAATTAATTGATAGTTTGTCTGGTCAAAAAGTTCTAGATCCACCATTTTATAGCCTAGAAATTGATAAAAACTACCTCTCAGCATACGATTTAACGCGAATAATTTCCATGCTGGGATGGCATTGGCATTTGCCGGAAAATGCTCGATTACCGGGCGCACAGTGGCACAGCTTACAAAGTGTGATTATTGCTATGGGGAATGACAGAGCCCGTTATCTAGAAGTAGCAATAGAAACACTCGGTTTAGAAAATGCGATCGCATCTCCAGTAATCATTTCTAAGCTGGGAAATGGCTATAGTGACAGTCGAGACACAAATGAAATTACTTACGTTGCTTTGACTCAATTTCTAGATGAGCGTAATATTGATAACAATCAAGATAGTAAATTCCGCACATTAGCAATGACCTTGCGTGCAAGTGTCCAACCATCACAGAGTTTTGTTGAGCTTGATGCTCGTATTGCTGCAGAAGTCACCGAAATTATACGTAGGGTAATTATGGATCAACTTATTTAATTTTACGTTGATGGTAACGTGTCAGTTCTTATGATAATTTCTATTTGGGGAACACCAAAAAATAAATTACCCAATTTCTGGACTTGAACTACTTGCTTCACTCCCCCTGTTCCCTGCTCCCTGCTCCCCTGCATTCCAAGTGATTGATTATTTTTTTATTTGGAAGTCCCTTGCTGCTTCGCTTTCTAAGTAAATTACATGTCCCAATCCCAAGAACCGCAAAACTTACCAGATAAGCGTAAATCTCGTTCCCGCAGAGGCTCCTACGATAAATCTCCCAAACAACCGCCTCCACCGCCATTTTGGAAAAATATTTTAATTAATCTGTTGCGAGGCATAAGTGGATTTTCTGAGGCAGCAGCAGTCAAATTAGAAACACAAAAGCAGAGTGAGACAAGTAAAAATGTCAGTATATGGCAAAACCTACAACTATTGGGGAATGAATTATTAAGCAAAATTCGTGGTATCTTCCCTGGAAATTTGCCAGTTAAATTACCGAATTTAGCATGGATAGGAATACTAACTACAATTGTAGCGATCGCAATTTGGGCAATTTCTAGTTTGTTTACAGCCAAACCCAGTAAAGTAGTAGATGTTACTCCTACTCAAGAAAATCCTCTACCTACTACCGAGCAGGAATTAGAAGTAAAACCCACACCTGTACCAAAAGTAATTCCAACTCCATCCACGGAAGAAAAATCTATACCTCAACCAGAAATAAATCCAACTCCATCTATTGAGGAAAAAACTCTACCTCAACCGGAAATAATTCCAACTCCATCCACAGAGGAAAAATCTCTACCCGAATCGGAAGTAACTCCAACTCCTACACCCTCGAAAAAAATAGTCTTAACCCCCGAACAAACTTTAATTGCAGCCATTGAAAATAAAGTAGCAGAAATTAGCGATCGCTTTGCATCAGGACTGATACAATCAATTCAAGCTAATTTTCGTACCAGTAGTTTAACTATTATTATTGGTGACGAATGGTATGATTTGCCAATATCCGAACAACGCAAACTAGCAACAGAAATGCTACAACGCTCCCAAGAACTAGATTTTAGTCATTTAGAAATTGTCGATGTTCAAAAAAGGCTATTAGCTAGAAATCCCGTTGTCGGGACTGAAATGATTATTTTTACACCAATAGTTAAGAAGTTGCCTGACTCAGTTCAATAATATTACCATCTGGATCTTGGGTGAAAAGAGCTGCACGTCCAGAAGCACTAGGTTGAATGGGGTAATTATGATTTAGTAACTGTTGTTTTGCAACTTCTAAATTGTCAACAGAAAAAGCAATATGGGGGTTGCGTCCCCATTTTTCGTGTTTCTCTTCACCGGGAACTGATGGCGCGACTATCAGGTGAACTTGATATTCACCAACTTGATACCAAGTACCAGGAAACTTCATGGGACGTTCCACCTTTGGTAATCCCAGCACTTTACCATAAAATTGTTCAGCCCTTTCTAAGTCGGTGACGAGAATGGCTGTATGCAGACATTGGGTAATTTGCATTGTCTGTTACTTACTCGATTTCCATTGCTTAATTACATTACCAATTAAAGGCAACTGCTCTAGAACTATCTCAGTTAACTTGACAAAGGATGTTTCTGACAAGCGGTTATCTTGGCGTAGTTGGAGAACACCAATTGTAATAATAATGATTGTAGTCGCAATGATAGTCAGAGCCAAGGAATAAATTGGTAGGGAACCGGCAAAAATACCAATCGTGTTAAATACAACTGCAAATACTAATAAATAAAATAGTCCATTGCGATATGCCCAAGGGAGAGTAGGTTGAGAAGTTTCTTCTTGTTGAGATGGTTCTGTCATCAGATAATTCTCCTGGTTAGATGGTTGAAATACCACAGTTCCCACATTTCCTTCTATTTTGACAGAGGAATGAGGCCGTAAACCATCACCTTGGTAAATTTCCCTTTCCAACTGTCTTCTACCAATAGCATCCTCAATTAAGCCCCGAACTGGAACCATCTGATAACTTTTCTGACATTGGATAGTGTCTTGACCATCTGCTGAAAATTGTCGCAGAATACTAAGGGGATAAAAATGAGGTTCTTGCTGATTTTTATCATCTTTGCACATACTGCAATTACAAGGGATTAATGTGCTGTACTTTAGCCGTTTGTATGAGGCGTGAATTTTATCGAGTTCGTGGGTAACAATGGTCATCAAATCTCTTTTATACTTACCTGCAACCCTAATTTTGATTTCCCGTTTGTCATAATATTCAATTACTTCCGCCCTTGTCTCATCTTTATTGAGAATAACGCCGCTTTTCCAGACATAGGGCTGTGCTTCAATAAACTTATGCATAACGACAATAAACTGGGTGATAATCCCTTTAGGCATGAAATCGTAGGTGTAGCGCAAGATAAGATTGCCAATTTCATCCCACTGATATTCGGGTTTGTTTTCTGTTAAAAGTTGTGGAGCAATGTAAGTTTTGTTATTTCCATAAATTTCGTAGCAAAGCTTGAATTTCATCATCAATCGCAAAAGTTCACCTTGCTTTGCGGCATATTTTTCTTCCTGCCAGATATTTGTCAATTCATTCCAAGTAAACTCACCCCTATTAGTAATTACTTGTGTATCATCAAGTACCCTGTAAACTGCATAAGTGCCCCACTCGGGTTTAAGAATGACGGTATTGTTTAAAATGGGGTCATCCTGAAAATGCAAACAAACACCCAAATCGTGCAGATAATCACTCAACTGTAACTTGTCCTGGCGTTGGGTAAAGCCGTTTTTTTGACAGATCTCCAGATATTCCTCCAGGCTAATATAATCGCGGGGATCACTTTCTAAGGTTTCTTTGACTCTCACCCAAGTTTTTGGTAATTCTGAACCTATGTGGGATAGGGATTTTATGTAATGCTGAATATTGTTTAAAACTTCTGGTAAGCCCCGGTTTGTCGCCAGATTAGTTGCTAAAGTTTCCTTGAGGTTGGTAAACTGTCCCCGCAACTGGCGCTCATTAATTTCTCGATGACGGTTTTGTTTTTCATTTTTGACAATTAGCAGTGGACTATTATTACTCAAAAGTTCCACCACATTCAGCCAGTAGTAAAAATCTGTATCTTCCTTGCGGGTATCTGCAACTAAAATATAAAGAGAACGCTTGGTAAGGAAAAACTGGTGGGTAGCATGGTAAATCTCCTGTCCTCCAAAGTCCCAGATATTGACTCGAAAATCTTTGCCATTTTCTATGGGAAAACGCCACTGGATTACCTCAATTCCCTTAGTAGAGTCTTCTTCTTGTAATTGGTAATTTTCGTCTTCAATCTTTTTCGCCAGTGTAGTTTTCCCAGCACCTGCTTCACCGACAATTAGTAACTTGGCTTCGTATAGGTAATCCGTTCCTTCTGTTTGAGTTTGCCGAAAGTATTTCCTAATCGCCTGAATACCCTTGTTAACTACTTCTGGTGGTGGAGTTTCAATGGGATTGTCCTGTAAATCCAGGGAGGTTAATTTTTGCAGTTGGATAATGGCATCTGGGACATTGGTTAATTCGTTAAAGCTTAAATCCAGGGAGGTTAATTTTTGCAGTTGGCTGATGGTATTTGGGAAGCTGGTTAATTTGTTCCCGCTTAAATACAGAGTGGTTAAATTTTGCAGTTGGATAATGGCATCTGGGACGTTGGTTAATTGGTTGCGACTTAAATCCAGGGAGGTTAATTTTTGCAGTTTGCTGATGACATCTGGGACGTTGGTTAATTTGTTAAAGCTTAAATCCAGGATAGTTAATTGTTGCAGTTGGCTGATGGCATCTGGGACGTTGGTTAATTTGTTGTCTCTGAAATACAGGTAGGTTAAATTTGCAGTTTGCTGATGACATC
>NZ_FYBH01000112.1 GCF_900185595.1 Calothrix rhizosoleniae SC01 | reverse complement strand
GAGGGTTAATAAATGCCTCCTGTACTGGATGAAGAGTATCCCCTGTTGCCAAGCCTTCAATGGTGATAATATCTTTATTTTCCTGCATTACTGCCAGGGTGAGACAGGAATAAACTCGCTGACCATCAATTAAAACAGTGCAGGCTCCACACTGTCCATGATCGCACCCTTTTTTACTACCTACTAATCCTAAGTATTCTCGTAGAGAATCTAGGAGTGTTACACGTGGTTCAATGGACAGAGTATGCTGTTGACCATTGACAGTAAGAGTCACATTCATCAGTTTGTTAAGCTACTGTTTGCTGTTAGGGCTAGTTCTTCGACCTAGTGTACAGGTTTTCTCTGAATGTTTTACAGTTATTGCAAAATATTTAACATCAACAATACTGTAGCCAAATTACGAGGGGTGAACTTAAGCTCAATCAAAAAGGTCTTATTTGTAGTGAATATTTTCCTGGTTTATGGTTAGCTCAATTAGCTTTACTTACAGGATACTTAGTCCAAGTATTAGCAATTTTACAACAGGGATTACAATTTTCTGAACATCACAACTTTGTCAACAAAATAACTGAGAATAAGGGTGAAGGGACATGCTGAGGATTTTTTGGTTCAGTTGGCAGAATTATCAGAGTTAAGGGTTAAAGGCTAAAATAGTAGTCACACTCGTAACTACATTGTTAGGAGATAATGATGCAAACCTTAAAGTTACGCAAAATTGGTAATTCAGTAGGAGTGACATTAGCACAGAAAGGAGGCAATAATTTCTAGAAAATTTAACAGAAAGTGTTCATTTTATTGAAGTGAATGAACAGGTTCATGAATGCCGAAACTCAAAATATAATAAATATTTGGAATTAGCAGTTAGTGGTCAAGTAGAGTGTATTGTTACCGGAGATGATGATTTGCTAGTGCTAAATCCTTGGAGGAGTATTGAGATTCTAAATGTTAAAGAATTTTTAGTTTCTAAGTAGGGCTTGCTGAAAAAGTCCTACTTAATAATCATGAGAAAGGGCACGGCACCTTTACAATTCCTCGGCGAGAGTAAAGATTGTAGATGCCGTGCCCCTACGGGATGATTATCTTTTCTATGACGTAAAGTTTTACACCATTACATTGTTAAAGATTGGGGATTGGTTTCAATCAACTTGGCTAAATCTTGTAAGAATGCCGCAGCCGGAGCACCATAAATAATTCGGTGGTCACAGGTCATATTTACCTGCATTTGTCGCCGCACACCAAACATACCATCCTCTGTGGCGACAACTTGAGGATGGGATGCACCGATCGCAATAATAGAACCTTGTCCGGGGGGAAGAATCGCATCAAATCTATCCACACCAAACATTCCTAAGTTGGATAGGGTAAATGTACCAGTACTGTACTCTTCTGGCTGTAACTTTTTCCCTCTTGCCTTATTTACCAAGGATTTCCAATTGCGCGATAGAGAATAAATATCCAATTGGTCAGCATTTTGTAATACTGGGGTAATTAATCCACCATCATCCATAGCTACAGCTACAGCAATATTAATTGCAGAAGGGTAGACAATTGCTTGGTTTGAATAGGCGGCATTGATAATGGGATGCTTTTGCAAAGTGACTGCTACTGCTTTTGCTAGTAGAGCCGTCATAGTTACACCCTTAGATTTAATTTGCTTATATAACTGATCCAAGGCATCGGTAGTAATTGTGTAACCGACATGAATAATTGGTACGGATAGGCTAGCAACCATATTCCGCGCCACGGCATTTTGCAAGGTATTTAAAGGTACAGTTTGACCAGCTACGGCAGGGACTACGGGTGTGGTTGCGGGGGCTGGTGCTGTGACTGGGGTGGTTACTGCTGCTGGTACAACAGGGGTAGTTGGCTGTGTAGTCTTTGTAGTCTTACCAACAGATGCTTCCACATCACCCGCCACAATACGACCGTAAGGACCGCTACCACTTAGATTAGTTAGATCTACTTTCAACTCCTTAGCCAACTTCCGGGCACGGGGAGAAGCCACAATTCTTCCAGAACCCTGGGAGCCATTAGAGCCATTTTCAACCACTGCGACTGGTGAGCCAGTAGGTATTGGAGCTGCTGGAGAACTGCTTGTACTAGCAACAGGTGTGGGTGTAGAACTTGCCAAAGTTTTTGCCTGAGCGATCGCCGTTTCAATTTCGGCTTCAGTTTCTGCCAAAAGCGCGATCGCCGCCCCCACTCCTGCACTTTCACCTGCTGGTACTATAATGTTTGCCAGATATCCTTCATAGAAGGATTCTACATCCATATCTGCCTTATCTGACTCCACAACCACAACTGTTTCACCCTTTTCTACCTTGTCTCCAGGCGATTTTTCCCAGGATACAATTTTACCTTCGGTCATGGTGGAACTGAGTGCGGGCATGAATATTTCGTGAATGCTCATAGGGAGGTTTGGCGAATCGACAATTGATAGAATTTAACGGCTAGTGCCAGATTGAATTGTATCTTGACTACCAAGTTTATGGTTGACAGTTAATAGTTATTTCTTCCCTCCATCCCTCCATCCCTCCATCCCTCCATCCCTCCATCCCTCCATCCCTCCATCCTTCCATCCCTCCTTCCCTCCATCCTTCCTCCACTCCTCTTCCCTGACGGGCGGAACTATCTTGAAACTTCATGGTCTACTTATTTGTATTTCTTATCAACGATCCCATAATGGAAAAGATTGAGCCAAAAGCAAGAAGTAAAAGTGTTACTCCTCAATCTAAAATACGACCAGATAACTAAACTGTTTGCAATAACTTTTTACATTTTATGTCGGCAAAGTCTAACATATTAATACTTGTGATAATAAGTATCTTTGCCATAGTTGCCGGTGGCTTACGTTTTATTAATCCTCAGCCATCGACACAAATAGATACTTCAAAATCCCGGCAACAGCCAAACTTACCTGCTGCTATACCAATCGGTCGTGTTGTGGCACACACCAATGAAGAGAAGTATACAAGCATACCTCTAGACAGGATCAAATATTCGCGGCAAGGAACCAATCCGGAAGTACTTGCCATGAATGCTTTCTACAACATCAAATTGAAAAGCAAAATACACAAAATAGAGGTAATTTATCCTCGACCAAATCAAGCTTTAGTCACAATTACGCAAATCAGACCTGTGGGGGATAACATGGAAGTGATGAAATATCGGGCTAGATTGTCAACTTTCGGGCGATCACTCTTGGTAAGTTCACCACCTCTATGGCAAATTGTCTGGGCTGGTTACAAAAAGCAGTGTTGGCATAGTCCCTTACAAAAAGGTATAAAAAAAACTTCTGTTAGTTATGCCTGCTAGTACAACCAAGCAACAGCTGTACTAAATCATTAAACAATTTAAGATTTCCGGACTGGAGAAATTTACCCCTATTTTTTTAATCCTGGGTATACAAAATCAATTGTGTGAGGAGTTTATCTGATTTTGTATTGCGGGTTAATTAATCAGTCTGTGAATGAATCACTGAATAATTACTAAAATTACAATCCTAAACACAAAAATCATTTTTTCTCTAAGGGGAAAAACCAATAATTGATTTAACCCCTCAGTACTACCTTCCCAACAAAAAAATTATTCTTCTTGCTTTTCCTCTTGTCCTTCTACTGCCTGCTCTGGCTGTTCTTCAGAGATTTGCTCTGATTCAATTTCTGGTTCTTCTGGCTCTGGCTCTGCTTTGGCTTGCAGCTTGGGAGGCTTGGGAGGACGTGCTAAAGCAGGATTCACAGGTGGTTTAGATTCCTCCTCAAAGGATGATTTCTTGCTTTTTCCCTTAAATTTTTTCCGATTTGATTTTCGAGAAGGTGTGGAAGTCAAATTGTCAGAATCACCCTCACTATTGGCTTTAGGCTGACGCTCAGATTTTTTTATTGGACGTTCTACCATTGTTAATTTATGTGAATTTATTTGTATGATACATGGCTTTCTTGCTTATGTATGACCTTTAAAGGCAATGTTCCCCAGAAAAATTGCGATCGCATCTACACTAATCATCTCAGTTATCCCCCACAAATCCGCTACCATACAATAGGGATTGACAACGGCGAGAGTTATGAAGGAATTTTGTCTGCAAGCACCTTTTGTACCTACAGGTGATCAACCTCAAGCGATCGCTCAATTAACAGCCAGTATACAAACTGGGAATCGCTTCCAAACTTTGCTGGGAGCAACTGGTACGGGAAAAACTCACACCATAGCGAGAGTGATTGAGAAGGTTGGGAGACCAACTTTAGTATTGGCACATAATAAAACCCTGGCGGCACAATTATGTAATGAGTTGCGGGATTTCTTTTCTCACAACGCCGTAGAATATTTTGTCAGCTATTACGATTATTATCAACCAGAAGCTTATATTCCTGTCAGCGATACCTATATTGAAAAAACCGCGTCAATTAATGATGAAATTGATATGTTGCGTCACTCCGCCACCCGATCCCTATTTGAACGGCGGGATGTGGTGGTAGTCGCTTCTATTAGTTGTATTTACGGCTTGGGAATGCCCTCAGAATACTTGAAAGCAGCCATTCCTTTACAAGTAGGGTTGGAAGTGAACCAACGGCAAATTTTACGGGCTTTAGCGTCGGTGCAATATAGGCGTAACGACATGGAAATGGGTAGGGGAAGGTTTCGGGTACGGGGGGATGTACTGGAAATTGGCCCAGCTTATGAAGATCGGATTATTCGGGTGGAATTTTTTGGGGATGAAATAGACGCGATTCGTTATTTAGATCCGGTGACAGGGGAAATTCTTACCAGTCTGGAAGCGGTGAATGTTTACCCAGCACGGCACTTTGTCACCCCAGAATCACGGCTAGAGTCAGCTTGTCATGATATTGCGGCGGAATTAAAAATACAGAAGTCCCAGTTAGAAGCAGCTGGTAAATTAGTAGAGGCACAACGCATAGATCAGCGCACCCGCTACGACGTAGAAATGTTAAGGGAAGTGGGGTATTGTAATGGTGTAGAAAATTATTCCCGCCATTTAGCTGGAAGACAAGCTGGAGAACCGCCAGAGTGTTTGATTGATTATTTCCCTAAGGATTGGCTGCTGGTAATTGATGAGTCTCACGTCACTGTCCCTCAAATTCGCGGCATGTATAATGGCGATCAAGCCAGAAAGAAGGTTTTAATTGATCATGGCTTTCGTCTCCCTTCCGCAGCAGATAATCGTCCCCTCAAGGCTGAGGAATTTTGGCAAAAGGTGAATCAGTGTATCTTTGTGTCTGCGACTCCCGGAGATTGGGAGTTAGAAATATCTGAAGATAATATTGCTGAACAGATTATTCGCCCTACAGGAGTTCTTGATCCAGAAATTATGGTTCGTCCCACAGAAGGACAAATTGATGACTTGCTGGGTGAAATTAAAGATCGATGCGATCGCCAGGAGAGGGTATTAATTACGACTCTAACTAAGCGCATGGCAGAGGACTTGACGGAGTACCTGGAAGAAAATGGGATTCGGGTGCGATACTTACATTCTGAGATTAACTCCATTGAACGGATTGAGATTTTACAAGATTTACAGGAAGGTAAATTTGATGTACTAGTAGGTGTAAATTTACTCCGGGAAGGATTAGATTTACCAGAAGTTTCCCTAGTAGCGATTTTGGATGCAGATAAAGAAGGATTTTTGCGTGCAGAACGTTCCCTGATTCAAACCATTGGTAGGGCAGCTCGTCACATTCGAGGACAAGCGATTATGTATGCAGATAACCTCACCAATAGCATGGTCAAAGCCATTGATGAAACTGAAAGAAGAAGGGGGATTCAAATTGCATACAACAAGATGCATGGGATTACACCCAAACCCATTGTCAAGAAATCTAGTAATTCGATTTTATCTTTCTTATCAATCTCCAGAAGGTTAAATAATCAAGACTTACAAGTTGTAGATGAACACCTTGACGATATTTCCTTAGAGCAAATTCCCGACTTAATCATGCAATTGGAAACCCAGATGAAAACAGCAGCCAAGAACCTAGAATTTGAATCAGCTGCCACATTCCGCGATCGCATTAAAAAATTACGGGATAAACTAGTGGGACATGATTAACATACTCACAATATATAAATACGCAATGATGTTAAGACATTGCTGAAGGCTCAAACTTATGATTAGTAATCTGTCCCATAAAATATGATAGATTTTCTATCACACCCGCCTAGGACTATAAGTCCCAGTCTAATAGTAAAAGTCATATGAATATGACTATAAAACTAGTTATCAGAACTAATGGGACAGATAGGTAGGGCTTGCTGAAAAAGTCTTTTGGTGAGGGTAGGGAGTAGGGAGTAGGGAGTGGGGAGTAGTTACAGCCTCTTTATTTATATTCTTTTTGCCAGAAAAAAATAACCGATGCAAGGATTTTAAACTTAAAATCCTAATTTCCTTGCACGCCCCTCCCCAATAAAATAGCCTCAAAGCATTGATAAATCAACATTTTTCAGTTATTCAGCAGACCCTAGG
>NZ_FYBH01000291.1 GCF_900185595.1 Calothrix rhizosoleniae SC01 | reverse complement strand
TACTTTCATTTGTACAGATAGACAATATATATCTCTGCAATCTATTAATTATTCTATGTGACTGAGATTGCAAACTTGTTTCAAATAGTCTCTCAATATTGAGAATACTTAATGGATTTTAGCTCTGTCTGTGACAATTCAACTGTTTATTTCATCATCTACTAAAAGCCACTTTTAGTCAATAAACTATAAAAAAATATATATAAACCACAAGTCAGATCAAGTTCGGGAGATTACTTATGATTCGGATCATGGTGCAAACATCTTAAAACTCTTTTTCTCCCTGCACCACTTCGGTTCGCGCCACTTGCTACAATGCGCTTAACCCGCACAACGCAGTGGCTTACCTGCCCCTTGCAGTCTTAATCATAAGTCTTTGATACAATACTACATCCACATTCAAATTAAAGACAAAGCACCAACACCAATCAAATCTAATAACGTAATTGGTATTGATTTTGGTCGTCGTGACATTGCTGTAACTAGTAATGGTGATAAGTGGGATGGAAAGCAAATCAACGATGTTAGAGACAAGTTTTCTTTAGTTCGGGCATCTCTCCAGAAAAAAGCTACGAAAGGCACAAGATCCACTCGCCGCAGGGCAAGACAGATTTTGAAACGGTTGTCGGGCAAGGAGAGAAGATTCCAGCAATGGTTAAACCACAACATCAGCAAGTTTATAGTTCAGGACGCATTGAAAAATAATGCAGCAGTAGCAATTGAAAACTTAACGGGTATACGGGCGCGAACTAATCAAAAACCAAGAAGTAAAACAGAACGTAGACGTTCAAACTCTTGGTCTTTTTATCAGTTGCGTTCTTTCTTGGAATACAAAGCCATTCAATTTGGAGTAGAAATAATTGCTGTTCCTCCAGCTTGGACAAGTCAAACTTGCCATCAATGCCTACATATTGGACTGCGTTCTGACAAACGTTTCAAATGTAGCAATGAGACTTGTTCTTGGAGTGGGGATGCCGACTATAACGGTAGCAAGAATATATCTGCTATTGGGGCTGTTTTTGTGAGCCACTCCGTTGCGGGGGTTCCCCCCGTTGTAGGAAGTGGCGTTGACGGAGTCTCTCCGGAGGAGATACCCACAAGAGTAAACCAGCCTGGAGGCTCGAACTGTTTGTGTTGTAGTCTCAGCACAGACAGTTCAGGGCTACTAAAAGCCCACACTGTAACCGCTTCGGGTCAGTGTGGGTAGTTTACCTCTCCACATTCCCTAATTTTTTAACTAGATATCACATTCCAAAGATTCGCGGGTGGAAACCCCAGTTTTAGGATTTACCCCACTAGCGCGATCGCAAAGTTTTTTCAATTGGACTCCATCAATCACTGATTCGGTAAAGTCAGCACCTGTGATGTCAACATCATCAAAATTTGAATATAACATCATGGCTTCTTTCAATATGGCATCTGTTAAATCTGCACCTTTAAAATCAACCAAATAGGCAATCCCATACGTGAAATCCATGCCATGCAAATTTGAGCCAGCTAATAAAGAGCCACTAAACACAGCACCCCGCAAATCGGCGTTACTAAAATTGCTATTCTCTAAATTCAGTTTGCTAAACTCGGAGTTAATTAAACTTTTGCCGGAAAAGTCTTTATTTGCCAAATTTTTGGTTCCTGCTGCACGTCTATTAGCTGCTTGTGCTGATAGTGGGGAGAACAGAATCAGTAAGGCTAAGACAAACGCCACCAGTACCCGCAAGTATTTCATCATCTTCAGTTAACAAATCTCAATACTTTTACCATTAACTATTAAACCTCGTAGTCAGGGAACTGCAAAGTCTTGTTGATAATATTGGTAAATTAGGGATTATTCATAACTGGTGCGCTGCACTGGATCACAACGCACCTTAAACTCTAAGATTGATTAATCCAACTCGTCTTCACCAATATCTGCGAGTGCGGGAACTCCATCTTCGGGAGAACGTAAAAATTCCACCATTTCCTGTACTGCTAATGGTGGTGGTGGTGTGAGCCGAGAAACCACCAAAGTCACAATAAAATTCAGCACCATGCCAATACTACCAATCCCTTCCGGAGAAACTCCGAAAAACCAGGGAGACATACCGTAAAATTTAACACCAGCAATATAGATTGTCGTAAATATCAAACCCACAATCATCCCGGCAATTGCTCCTTCTCGGTTGGTGCGCTTATCAAATATACCTAGAACAATTACAGGGAAAAAGCTTGCTGCTGCTAAACCAAAGGCAAAAGCCACCACCTGTGCCACAAAACCAGGAGGATTGACACCAAAATAACCAGCGATCGCAATGGCAAATCCTACCATAATTCGACCCACCATGACCCGTTGGGGTTCAGAAGCACCAGGGTTAATCAAACGATAGTAGACATCATGGGCGATGGAACTGGAAATTACTAGTAATAATCCCGATGCAGTAGATAATGCGGCGGCGAGTCCTCCTGCTGCGACTAAGGCAATAATCCAGGGGGGTAAATTGGCTACTTCTGGGGTGGACAGAACAATAATATCCCGGTCAATTTTGATTTCGTTTTTTTCTTTATCTGGTTTCAGTTCAATTTTTCCATTGTTATCTTTATCGGAGAAGGCTAAAAGCTTGGTATTCTCCCATTTTTTTGCCCAGTCTAATTGTTGGATTTCAGTAGTGGTTTTATTGTGTAAGTTATCTATGAGGTTGTAGCGAGCAAAGGCAGATAAAGCCGGAGCAGTGGTATAAAGTAAGGCAATGAAAAGTAAAGCCCAACCAGCAGAATATCTGGCTGCACGGGGAGACTTAACCGTATAAAAACGGACGATTACATGGGGTAATCCTGCTGTCCCTACCATCAAAGCAATAGTAGTTAAGAGGACATCCAACTGGGATTTATTGGCAAAGGGTTTAGTGTATTCCGAGAACCCCAAATCCACCTGTACTTGGTTGAGTTTATCTACGATGTCACTACCAGCAAAAGCCAACTGAGGGAAGGGATTCCCTGTTAGTGTCCAAGCGATCGCAGCTGCTGGGATTAAATAGGCAATAATTAATACTGTATATTGGGCAACTTGTGTCCAGGTAATACCCTTCATTCCCCCTAAAACGGCAAAGAAAGCCACAATGATCATGCCAATTAATACACCCGTACCAATATCTACTTGTAGGAAGCGGCTGAATACAATTCCCACCCCCCGCATTTGTCCAGCGACATAGGTGAGAGAAACAAAAATAGCAGCAACCACTGCGACCAAACGTGCTACATTTGAGTAATAACGATCACCGACAAAATCGGGAACAGTATATTTACCAAATTTGCGGAGATAGGGAGCTAATAGTAGGGCTAACAGTACAAATCCCCCTGTCCATCCCATCAGATAAATAGAGCCATCATAACCCAAGAAAGAAATAATCCCCGCCATAGAGATAAACGAGGCGGCGGACATCCAGTCAGCAGCAGTTGCTGCGCCATTAGCGATTGCTGGCACACCTTGATCCGCAACAAAAAAGCCTTTACTATCTTTAACTCGGGAACGCCAACCTATATAGAGATAGAGAATAAATGAGATAATGACAAAAACAGTCGTCCAAGCTTCAACGGGCATGATTTATCAATGATTTATGTTTGTATCAGGGGTTGATTGTATCAGCCTGGAAGTCTTAGACAAAAATAGAAGTGACAAATATCAACATCTAACTCTGTTACACCTTGCAGTTACCATCACTACAAAAACTCGATGTATAGGTAGTAGTTCTTTTGCCAAACAAGTTATATCGGTTATCGCGGATTTGTGCATATACCTGATCACCTAACTTTTTGACTCCAGGTAAAGCTCGATAAGCATCTACAAATACACTTCCCATCGGTAATAATCGACCAATTTCCTCTGCTGCATCACTACCTTGCCAACGTTTTTCTGGAGCATTACCATCAATCAAAATCATCCCCATTTGACAATCTTCTGGTGTTACTCCCCACTGTGCCAAAGTTTGCTCATCTTGCATGGGGGTGTAACTAAATAATTTTCCTTGGTCTAATTTTTCTAGCGATCGTACCAGGGTAACACAGAGATTGCAATTACCGTCATAAATAACGTGATAACCCATAGAAATACCTTTAATCCCACTAATTTAGTTAATTACCATTTTAAATCAGCATATATCCTCACAAGTTCCTCAAACTAATTAAGCCCTGGGAATGATATATAAATTTTATGAGGGCGTTCAAGGTACATCTCTGTGACTAATATCGTAAAAGCACGAATGTTGCTATCCCATAACTTTGATCTTTCTGAGGATATTCTCCCAGCTTTGAGTCGGGAGGAATTTTCTCAGGTGTTTATCGATGGATTGCAAGATATCGCTGATTGTCGATTAGTAAGTAATCCCCATTGGATAGTTGAAGTTTTATTTGATACTGATAAATATTTCCCTGCACAAATGGGAGAATATTATGCCAATGCTTTGGCAAAATTACGTCAAGAGCAGATTCAAAATGATGATCATCTGCCAGATATTTTAATTTTAGGGGGTATCAAAACAACACCAGCCATGAGTACTTCCCCGGATTCATTACATCCAGGAGAATGGGGTGTAGATGTGGTGGAAACTAGTAATGGAGGTAATTTCTTGGCTGCAATCGGTTGGGGAAATGCGATCGCCAACAAACCACCTGAGAGCATTTTTAAGGTGGAATGGAAGGAATCAAGATAAAAATCCAAAGTCTAAAATCTAAAATCCAAAATGGTATTACTGAAAATAATGGGTCTAAAGCCTCGCCTTTGTAGGGCGATTTTTTCACGGTATGTGGAAAAGTCAGAGGGTGTGGAGTGTATCCCTATACCCTACACCCTAGCTAGGGTCTACTGAATAACTGAAAAATATTGATTTATCAATGCTTTGAGGCTATTTTATTGGGGGAAGGGCGTGCGAGGAAATTAGGATTTTAGGTTTAAAATCCTTGCATCTATTATTTCTCTGGCAAAAAGAATAGAAATAAAGAGGCTGGAACTACTCCCTATTCCCTGCTCCCTACCCCCACCAAAAGACTTTTTCAGCAAGCCCTAGCTAGAAAATAGGGGTTAGGTGTTAGGTGTTGAGGGATAGGGAAGAGTTATTTTCATCCTTGATGGTAAAAAATATTTCATCGGGACTACCTTTACAAGTGTTTTAGGACTTCCCGTGAAAAGTCGGATTCTACAGGTCTTCACTTTTTTGATTAAACACCTGCAAAACTTGGCGACAAAATTCCTTTAACTTATCCCTGATTTCCACTGAAGGTTCTGTTTTCCCCACAAAACTCCAATCATTGACCGTAGAAAGTCGCCACTGTTCACCTAAATGATTAAATCCTGCAATTTCTACCCCAATTGCTCGACGAGGGGATTCATTTAATGGATCCTGATAAAAACGAATCTGAATTAAAATGCTGCGACTGCGCCAAGATTTACTCACCCCTGGAAAATGAAATCCCATATCTATGGAGTCTGGATCTACTAAATCCAAAGTTTCTGGATCATTGCACCAAGGCTTTAAATCTGATTTAGCATCAGGAAACTCCAATTTGAATAAATTAACTATCGTAGCAATTTTACTGGCAAATTCCAGGTTTGTCGCCATCTCTGCTGCGTTCACTAACCACTCTCCCAAGTTATGCCTATGAATTTTGATTTTGATGTGATCGGAAAACTAATAGAAAGATGAATATTGGTGTACAAGCTTATCAATAACTGTTTAATTTTCGCAACTATCAATCAAATTTTCCTCACAATCTTGGTGAAACTAATTGCTAGGTAAACATGCAAGTACCTATGAACTATCTAGCTACTAGCTGAGTAATTATACTTAATTTTTATCATAAAAAACACAAAAAATCTACTGGTTTAAAAAAAATATCTCCGTCTGAGTCATAAATTTCAGTAACATCCTTCCCTTTTATTAGCCAGAAGTTACACGTGTCGATCTAAAATGACACTGTTAATAGAAAAAAATACCCTCAGTTTATGGTTCGTCAACGCTCTATCCTATCTTTAATTTTGGTATTGTTGACCACATTCCTTATCAGTTGCGGTAGTCCTGATATTGCTACACCACCTCCTACTTATACCCCTGCACAATTAGAAAAGATTCAAGAATATTTACCTCCTCTAATAGCTGTACGCGATCGCTCGGAAGAATTACAAGAATTAATTCGCAATAATGAGTGGGTAAAGGTTGGTAACTTTATTCATGGTCCGATGGCTGAAGCTAGGCTGGCTATGAAGTATATTACTTCTAACTTATTAGCCGATGATCAACCCAATGCGAGAAAGGTCACACGGCAATTATTTAATGACTTAGTCAAAATTGATCAAGGGGCTAGTAATGCTAATTCGATGTTAGCAGCAAGGAATTACCAAGCTGCTTATGCAGATATTGAAAGATTCCTACAATTACTTCCCGATACAACTCCTGAATCCCAAGAAAGTTAGAATTGAAAGGGATTGGGAGAGTGGGAGAGTGATGGAGTGATGGAGTGATGGAGTGATGGAGTGATGGAGTGATGGAGTGAGGGTTGAGGGTTGAGGGTTGATGGTTGATGGTTGGGAGTTAAGATTTTTTATCTTTCCCTCCTTCCTTCCTTCTCTCTTCCCCTCCTTCTCTCTTTCCCTCTTTCCCTCCTTCTCTCTTTCCCCCCTTCTCTCTTTCCCTCCTTCTCTCCTAGTTGTTCTCAGCAAAAAATATGAAAGTCGCGATCGCTGGTTGTGGTGTAGTTGGGGCTACAATTGCTTATGAACTTAGTCAAGTTCCAGGTTTAAATATTACTGTCCTCGATCAGCTTCCTCCTCCTAAATTCCCAGATGTGGCTGTAACTCAGTTTGTATCACCAAGTTCAACGGGTGCAGCTTTGGGTGTATTAATGGGTGTTATTAGCCATAAGGCTAAGGGAAAGGCTTGGAAACTGCGACAAGCTAGTTTACAACGGTATGAAACCTTACTCCCAGAATTGACATCAATTATAGGTCGCTCCATCCCCTGTAATCGTCAAGGAATCCTTAGTTTGTGTTTCCCGTCAGAGAATTTAGACAAGTGGGAAAGTCTGGTAGAAATTCGCCGCCATCAAGGCTGGAATCTGGAAATTTGGGACAGTCATCAACTACAAACACGTTGTCCTCAAATAAGTAATAACACTAGTATTACTGGTGCTATTTATTCTCCCCAAGACCGTCAAATTAATCCCACCGCTTTAACCATAGCTTTAGTTGAAGCAGCAAAGCATAAGGGTGTGGAGTTTAAATTTGGTGTGGAGGTGCTGGGTGTAGTATCTCCATCCCCAGAAATTTCCCAGTCCTGTAATGCCATTGAAACCAGTGCAGGAAGGATTGCCGTTGATTATCTCATAATTGCTGCTGGGCTGGGTTCCTCCCCCTTAACGGCTCAGTTAAACCAGTTTGTTGATATTCGTCCCGTATTAGGACAAGCTTTACAACTAAGATTGACAAACCCTTTAGGTAATCCCGAATTTCAGCCAGTAATTACTGGTAATGACGTGAATATAGTTCCCCTGGGGAATGGGGATTATTGGGTGGGAGCAACCGTAGAATTTCCTCCGGAGAGTAGCAAGGAAATTCCCTCCCAACCAGAACTATTACAGACAGTTTTAGAACAAGCGATCGCATTTTGCCCAGCATTAGCTACAGCCACTACTATCCACAGTTGGTCAGGTTTACGTCCCCGTCCTCAAAGTAGACCAGCACCAATCATAGATCGATTACCAGGATTTACTAACGTTCTCCTCGCCACAGGACATTATCGCAACGGCGTTTTACTCGCACCTGCCACAGCGATCGCAATTCGTGAGATGATAATCTCTAATCAATAAAAATCTCCCAATCATACAACTTTTATCCGTAACCCTGGTGCGTCTGGTACGCGAATTAAATAAATGTCAATCACAGAACATAAAATCACCATAAATTCCCTAGAATGGTTTTACCGTCATGCAGAACCCATAGGTCAAAGTAATTTATTCCCAGTTGTTTTACTACATGGTTTAGTATCCCAAAGTTATAGTTGGCGGGATATACTACCAGGATTAGCACAGCAAGGAACAAGAGCGATCGCACCAGATTGGATTGGTTGTGGTTTTTCTTCCAAGCCGGATCAAAGGGATTTTGTTTACACTCCTGATGCTTTTGTCACAGCTTTAGCAGACTTTATTCAAGCCTTGGAATTGGAAAAATTTTCTTTAGTTGTACAAGGCTTTTTAGGTTCTGTAGGGTTGCAATATGCTTTACGTCACCCCGAAAAAATTACCAACATTTCCATCCTCAACACCCCCATTGCACCCACCGCTAAATTACCTTGGAAAATTAAACAAATGGGTCTACCTCTAGCAGGGGACATGATGACTCAAGACCCTTTATTAGTTGACCGCACCCTAGAAGGTGGTAGCCGTTATGTAATTGATGAACAACATTTAGGAATTTACCGCAAACCCTTTCTCAAAACCTCTGCATCTGGACGTAGTTTACTGGCTACTATTCGTAATTTACAGCTAGCAAAATCGATGGAGGAAATTGACTCTGGGTTTAAGGAGTGGGATAAACCTATTTTGGTGCAATGGGGAACAATGGATCCTTGGCTAGATGTGAACATGGCAGAGAATTTTGTGAAATCAGTACCTAACCGGGAATTGGTTCGTATTAACAAAGTCGGACATTATCCCCAAGAACATTACCACGAAACGATTTTGCAAGACCTTTTACCATTTGTACGCCGTTCTGCAGCGAATCAAAATTGAATATTCTCGACCTGGAATTTGCGAAAAAACTTGCAGTGTAGAAACTAATACTTATTATTTGGTGTATATGCTGAGATAATTAGTAGAAAATACACAGCTACTATTTACCTGGGAACACCATCTGATTTTTCCAGAACCCTGAATTTTCCCCAAAGTAGGGGTTTTATCACCCCTAATATCTGTTTAACACTATACATTGACAACAAATGTTGGCGATGGACACCATAACTAAATATTTTGCAGGTATTGTGACCAACTCTGCGATCGCTATATGCAAGTTTAAGATTTTATTCAGCAATGGATGTGAAAAATCATCCCAGTACAGTGACATTGTTAATTATGTCTTCATGTACAAAAAGGAACTTTTTTTGTTGTATTTGTAATTGCTAGACTCTAATATATTATGGCTTTGAACATCTAAATTATAATTACTGAGTATTATTATAATCGTTGATCTCATCAGTAGATAAAAGGTGTAGATAACAGATCATCACATAGAGGCTGGCAAAAACGAATCATCAGCCTAAACTGAGAATTAAATTTGGCGATATTCCCCAGGGAGATAAGTTAAGCCAAAGGGCGATAGGCGAACCAAAATACCCTGATTAATAATGGGAAAATTCCTATGTACAAGTCCTCTCTTTATTCCGACGATCTACCTATCTATGAAATTTCTCTACGGGATCAGTTACTACTGAGACAATTAGAAGAATCCATTGGCAAGAAATTTTTCCAAGCTTGCGATTCCATTTCTCGTAACTTGCTCACCAGTTGTCATTGGTATTTTTCCACAGATACAGGCGTACTCGCATTAGAAATTGTTTGTCACAACCATAAAAGTTACTGGTTCGTACAACATATACTATTTCAACTAGGCATGACTTTAACCAAATTTACAAATAACGCTAAAATAAATATTCATCCCCCTCAAGGAGAGGGAGAACCTTGGAGTATGAAGGTCAATACTTCTGCTGATGATATTGGCTAAGTTAATAGTGAATTCATGGCAATTCACTGCCCAACAAAATGTTATGTTCGCCTATTTATCGCCATCCAGATAAAAAAGCCGGGTTTTTTCAAATATTCACAAACCCGGTTTTAAATACCGCTTTATGGGCATTCAAAACGGATATTAAAAGAAAAAATCTAACCATTGTTGATATGGTTCTAGTTGTTTGGCAATTCCTTCAATAATACTTGCCCAATCATTATAATCATTGTCGTTATTGCCACTAGCGCTAAATTGTTTATCCCCAGCTTGATTGAGATTCTGCTCATAGTTCCATTCTTGAGCATTGACTGTAGAATTAGAGGAAAAAACATCACTGATAGCAGACAATTTTTGATTAGTTCTCTGGATATTTGAGACATCAAAATTCTGCCCTGAAATAGTACTACTGTGCAAACTATCTGTTGTACTAGAAGACAAATAACTGGAAAAATCCCAGCTAGTAGTTGCTGTTGTTTGAGTATTATTTCCTGATGTTTCAGTGATGATTTGACGTATTTCAGTTGTTGTCAAATTGGGATTAGCACTCAGCATTAGTGCTACCACACCAGCAACATGAGGAGTCGCCATAGAAGTACCACTATAAGAATCATATCTATTATTGGGAACCGTAGAGTAAATATCCACTCCTGGGGCTGTAACATAAGCTAAGTTATCATCACCGGCACGGTTAGAAAAGTTAGCCATCTGATTATCGCTATCAACAGCCCCCACAACAATACCGAATTCATCCGCGTAACGTCCCGGATACCCAGGTTCAGAATCACTATTATTACCAGCAGCCATTACCACAGTTATACCTTTACTGTTGGCATATTCAATGGCTAATTTTAGCTGGATACTAGAACGAGAGCCACCTAAACTCAGGTTAATTACCTGAGCTCCATTATCTACTGCATAATAAATGCCATCAGCAACTGAACTATAGCTACCAGAGCCGGAGTCATCCAACACTTTAACTGGCATAATTTGGGCATCGTAAGCAATACCAGTTACTCCAAAATCATTGTTTTCCCCAGCAATTGTGCCAGCAACGTGAGTCCCATGACCATTTCTATCTAACACATCATTATCATTACCACTAAAATTCCAGCCGTAGACATCATCAATGTAACCATTCCCATCATCATCAATGCCATTACCAGCAATTTCTTTGGTATTTCTCCAAATATTGTCATTCAAATCTAAGTGATCATAGTCTACCCCAGTGTCTAAAACAGCAACAATCACTCCTTTTCCTGTATGTCCTCGCTCCCAAACTTCTGGAGCTTCTACCATATCTGCACCCCAATCATTCCCACCCTCGTCAGGAACATCAGTAAAGCTATCCTCACCAATGGCTTTACCAACTGCTTTACCTGCATCAATTAAACCATAACCAGAATTATTGTCATATCCAGCACTGAGAATTTCATCAGTGCCTACTTCTGAACTAGAACTACTATAACTAGTTAATTGTAAGCCATCATCTTTTTGGGAAGTTAATTCATTGACTGAGGAGAAAGAATTAATTGTTAGCCCTCCTCTATCTAAAGGATGGCTAGTATTATAACTATTAGACATTGCGGTTGTATCCTCCTCAATAGTAATTGTTAGGACAGCATCATAATGTTAAGAAACACTGTCAAAATTATGCAAAATATCAATACTTCCTCTTGCTAACAATTACTATTAATAATTAAAAAAAACTGCTGGTTTGCCTACAATTTTATAGTGGATATAAGTCTAGGACTTACCCACAGACAACATAAACGCAGTTATAGCTATAGCCAGCCAAGTTAGGACGTTTTTTAGTTGATAGTTGATAGTTGTTAGTTGTTAGTTGTTAGTTGGTGGTTGGCAGTTGGCGGTTGGCGGTTAGTGGTTAATGGTTGACAGTTTTTGAGTCGAACAATATTGTCCTAACCAATATGTCCATTGCTATAAATAAGTAACAATCAAGTAAATATAAATATATAAATTACGATATTATCACAATCCGTTATCAGCCTTATTTTGGATACAATATTTATCCAAGGTTCATTTCAGTTATCAGTTATCAGTTAGCCTCTTGCTCCCTCCGGGAGAGCTGCGCTAACAGAGGAGCTACGCTAACAGTTATCAGTTACCCCATCGATAAATCGAGGGGCTTGAAATAAGGAATTATTGCGCCTTGTGCTACGCATCGCGGCACAATTATTTCTAATTTTTCCACAAATAAATTTGGGGGCTTGTATCCTTTTCTTTCTCGGTCATACACTCTACGGTAATCAAT
>NZ_FYBH01000060.1 GCF_900185595.1 Calothrix rhizosoleniae SC01 | reverse complement strand
CATCCCCGTAAGGCTCAAATAAGCTAAAATGCAAGTATTACAAGCATTTTATCCCTATCTAGGCTTCATGCTGGAAACCCTGCAAACCCGAATTTACGAATTAGAACAATTTGCCAATGCATTGGTGACGAATCAGCTCACCCATTTGAGTTTACTGAGTGTTGCTGTGATTTTTGCGGCTGGATTACTAACTAGCCTCACACCCTGTATGTTGTCCATGTTGCCCATAACTATTGGCTATATCGGTGGTTATGAAGCTAAAAGTCGTCTCCAAGCAGCAGCCCAGTCTACATGGTTTGCCTTGGGGTTAGCAACTACCTTGGCAGGATTGGGAATTATAGCAGCAGCAATTGGTAAGGTCTACGGACAGGTGGGCATCGGTTTGCCCATAATAGTCAGCGTTATTGCAATTTTGATGGGATTAAATTTGCTAGAAGCATTGCCCTTACAAATGCCTTCTTGGGGAGGAACAGATTGGATATCCCCAGAATTACCCCAAGGTGTACGAGCATATTCAATTGGTTTAAGTTTTGGTTTAGTTGCTTCTCCTTGTAGCACCCCCGTATTAGCCAGTTTGTTGGGTTGGGTTGCTCACACCCAAGATTTAATATTGGGAGGGGTTTTATTGCTTGCTTATACTGCTGGTTACGTGGCTCCGTTGATTGTGGCAGGTACATTTACTGCTTCTATTAAGAAGGTTCTAGAATTGCGTCGTTGGTCAGCATGGATTAATCCTGTTAGTGGTGTATTGTTAGTAGGATTTGGCCTATTCTCTTTAATGTCTCGGATTCCACTTGGTAGTTTTTAAATCAATGACTTTAGATAATACAACCCCTAAAGAATCTAATTGGTGGTCTGCTATTGGGCGCTTGTTACGACGGGATTTTTTACCTTTAATCACAGATTTGCGCTTGGCTATTGTCCTACTGTTGCTAATTGCTTTATTTAGTATCACCGGTACAATCATTGAACAAGGACAATCCCTCAGTTTTTACCAAGCAAATTACCCAGAAGATCCAGCTTTGTTTGGTTTTTTATCCTGGAAAGTTCTGCTTACTTTGGGATTAAATGATGTTTACCGTACTTGGTGGTTTTTGACATTGCTGATATTTTTTGGCACTAGTTTAACAGCCTGTACTTTTACCCGCCAATTACCGGCATTAAAGGCTGCTCAACGGTGGAAATTCTATCAGCAACCACGACAATTTCAAAAACTGGCATTGAGTGCCGAGTTTGATTTAGACAAGGACAATACTGCATCTTTAGAAAATCTTACCCAAATATTGAGCGATCGCCGCTATAAAATATTTCCCGAAGAATCAGGAGTTCTCTACGCTCGTAAAGGTATTATTGGGCGTATCGGGCCAATCGTGGTGCATATAGGCATTGTATTGATTCTTTTGGGGGGTATTTTGGGAGCAATGACTGGATTTGTTGCCCAAGAAATGATTCCCAGTGGCAATACCTTCCAGATCAAAAATATCATCAATGCTGGGCCTTGGGCAGCAAAACCAAGTTCTCAAGATTGGTCTGTGCGGGTAAATCGTTTTTGGATTGACTATACTCCTAATGGAGGAATTGACCAGTTTTATTCTGATATGTCGGTTTTAAATCCTCAAGGAGAGGAAGTTGACCATAAAAAGATTTTTGTTAACCAGCCTTTACGGTACCGTGGGATCACTTTTTACCAAACCAGTTGGAGTATTGCTGCTGTTAAAGTCCAAATCAACAAAAGCCCCATTTTTCAACTACCTATGGCAGAATTGGATACTAAGGGTCAAGGTCAATTGTGGGGAACCTGGATTCCTACCAAGCCTGATTTAAGTGCAGGTGTGTCTTTAATTGCTAAGGACTTACAAGGAACTGTTTTAATTTATGATCCCCAAGGACAATTAGTTAATACCCTACGTGCAGGGATGTCTACCCAAATAAATGGTGTGACTTTAAAACTTTTAGAAATCGTAGGTAGTACTGGCTTGCAAATTAAGTCAGACCCCAGTATCCCTCTAGTTTATGCTGGCTTTGCCACCCTGATGTTGGGTGTAATCTCCAGTTACTTTTCTCACTCCCAAATCTGGGCATTACAAAAAGATGGTCGTTTGTATGTTGGCGGGAAAACCAATCGCGCCCAAATTACCTTTGAAAGGGAAATGATCGGAATTTTGGATCAGTTAAATTCTCAAAAACAACCAGAAAAACCAGCGATCGCTTAAGGTAAAATCAAAAAACTCTGGGGCGTTATCTTTTTTGGTGTTTGACTTCAACTACCGTATGCACATTCCCCCGAGGAGAAAAGTCAGCCTTGACAGTCATTTCTAGAGGATCACAAGCTGCCACAAAATCATCTAGGATTTGATTAGCTGATTCCTCGTGGGATATATATTTATCCCGGTAATTATTAATGTAAAGCTTGAGAGCTTTTAACTCCACCACCTTTTCATCAGGTATATAGGTAATATGAATAGTGGCAAAATCGGGGTAGCCAGAAAACGGACACTTACAGGTAAACTCTGGCAAAGTAATATCAATATTATATCGGCGACCTAAACGGGGATTAGGGAATGTAATTAATTCGCCTTCTGCAATCTGCCGTTCGCCATATTTCATTTCTTGATCAGATTGAGATGTAATTTCAGGTGAGGAGTGACTCATGGAACAAACGGTTAGTTAATGACTTAAATGATTATATATTTCCAGACCATTGTTATATTATTCCCTATCTGGGCAATTTTCATCATCCCAACCATGTGGATGCATACCACAAACTAACAAATTACCACCATAGGCATGACCGTGATAATGTATACAACCCATACAAGCGGGATTTTTGTCTGGTGTTGCTTCCACTGGATAAGGGAAAGCTGAGTCAATATCACTGACCACATCTTCCATATCCCAGTAAGTATCTAAGAAAGGCTCAGTTATTTCACTAAAATAATCTTCTATCTCAGTAGCTATTGATTCTTGTAATTGCTCAGTAACTTCTTCGGTGAAATCAAAGAATGTATCTACCATTTCACTTATTCCCATGAAGAATTGATCGACTTCATCAGCCACTGTTTGGATAATTTCCCAAAATTCTTTTTCTAATTCTTCCATAAATTTTATGTCCTTGATGGCTATCAATGGGAGGATATCTTCCCATCAGTTTGGTCATATATAAAGGTTAATCTTTAACTTAACCAATTGCCGAGGGACGCACAAGTGCTAATTTACTGGAAATTCTGTAATCTCGGGTAGAGTTAGGTTTTCTAGTGATTTTGAATAATTGATTTGTTTCATTCCATTCTCAATTCAAGAGAAACTATGAAAAAATATAAATAAACTGTATTATGCTTAGATCAATATATAGATTTTATTTATCTATCTCTTTGCAAGTTTTTTAATTCTTCTTGTAGATTTAATACTTGTTGACGTAAATTATCTACATTATTGTCAGATGAGGAAGCTTGTTCTGTAGATTGCTCATCTTCCTCTAAAATTTCAATGCGCCGGGGTTCAGAAGCAGGCTTTCTTTCAGCTTCAACATTAGCTTGTGACTGTTCTTGAGCTTGCCTCATCATATCTTCAACGAAGCGACGGGCTTCTTCGGTATTCATTTCCCCCCGTGCCACCATTTCATCAGCTAGGTTTTGAACTTGCGATCGCAATTCGGCGACTTTACTTCCAGCTTGTTCGCCAGCGTAAGTTGCTAAACCAACGCCGAGGTAGAAAGTTTTTTTAACAATATCTCCAAAACCAGACATTAGAGCTTTTTCATTGCGAAAATGGGGCGACCCGGAGACTACGCCTACTACAAGCATCCCGTGTTGCTGCTACCTTCCGGTCCTGACAAGGTTTAGGCGTTGCAGTCGCATAGGTCCAGGTCTAAAGAAATCATAACATTAAATGTGTGAATTGTGTATTATTCAGTTACAATTTTCCATTCATGGAGTTGATAGTCAACACAATTGTTTTTTATCAGGGGATCTTCAGCCACAATCGCTTGTGCTTCATCCATTGAAGCAGCTTCAAATAGCAGCATTCCTCCTCCCATTTTTGCCCAATAACCGCTTTTGGCTTTGTGTCCTTTGGCAATTAATTCTTGAACATAGGCTTTATGAGCAGGTATATATTGGTCAAAGGTGGATTTATCTACTTTGCCTACTTCTATTTTGACAAACCAGGGCATTATTTCTGATTCCCAATTGCGTGTTTTAAAATTTTGTAGCAGCTTTTGTAGCAGCAATTTTACAAGTCAAAAGTTTACCCGTCATAAGTTTCAGTCTTCCCCTCTCCCTCCTGCACCCTTTTCCCCTGCCTCTTTTGACACTTCCTGTCCCTATTTCCTACTTATTCGGTGTCAACTGTAAATACAAACAGGGAATCACCAATAATGCAATCAACGTAGAAGCACATAAACCGAAGATAATCGCCATACACAAAGGGAACCATACGGGGTCACTAATTGCTAAGGGAATTAAACCGACAATGGTAGTAATACTAGTAGTTAAAATGGGGCGCAATCTGTCAGCAGCACCTTGGGCTGCGGATTGTCGCACTTTCATCCCTTTTTCCCTGTGCTTATTCATGGTTTCTACCATGACAATGGCATCATTGACTACAATACCCACGAGGGAAATAATCCCAATCATAGCTGGGAAAGATAGGGGAATGTGAAACAATGAAAAGCCACCAAATGTGCCGATGAAGGCAAAAGGAATGGAAAGCATAATAATGAAAGGCTGGGTAAAAGAGCCAAATTGCAATACTAAGACCGAGAAAACTAAGAAAATAGCCACATAAGACATCTGAATTGCTGAACCGAATGTTTCTCCTTGGGTTTCAGCTTCACCAGCAAATTTATAATCATAACCAGCAGACCATTTCTGTTTCATCTGCTCCAATTTCGGTTTTAAATCTGCCAAAATTTCTCCTGTCT
>NZ_FYBH01000046.1 GCF_900185595.1 Calothrix rhizosoleniae SC01 | reverse complement strand
TTGCTGTCAAAACAAAGGTTGCGAGCTAACGAAGTTGAAAAAACAGCAAGCTAACGTTCTTTGGGTAGTTTTGTTTATTAACTTAGTAATGTTCGTTGTTGAGTTTGGAGCAGGTATTCGTGCGGATTCAGTGTCTTTGACTGGAGATTCCCTCGAGATGCTAGGTGATAGCTTGGTTTACGCAAGCAGTTTGTATGTCATTAATAAGGGTAGTAAGGCTCAGGCTGGGTCAGCATTTCTCAAGGGAACCATCATGTTTTTGTTTGCGATCACAGTCTTTGCTAGAGCAATCTATCAATTCTTTTTGGGTGCAACTCCAGAAGCAAGCATTATGAACACGATTGGATTTATAGCATTACTTGCCAATCTAGTCTGTTTACTATTATTAGCTAGGCATCGAAAGGATAATCTGAATATGTCTTCTGTGTGGTTATGTTCGAGAAATGACATCATTGCCAATATCTCCGTTCTTGTTGCAGCAGGATTAGTTTTTCTGACAGGTTCGATACTGCCGGATTTAGCGGTAGGTTTGTTACTAACGTTTGTTTTTGCAAAGTCGGCGGGGAAAGTACTTTCACAGTCTTGGAGAGCTTTGACTTAGGGAACACCAAAAAATCAATTACCCAATTTCTGGACTTGAACTACTTGCTTCACTCCCCCTGCTCCCTACTCCTCTGCCTCTTCCTGACGCTTCGCGTCAAGCTGCGCTTTTCTTTAATGCCCATATGGCTATACATCCTTGATGGTGAAATTTTTTTATCGGGAATGCCTACCCTTCAGAAGCTTGACTACGTTCGTTTACCGCGTCTACGACCTTCTGCCTTTTGCTATATTTTCATCGTTGCAATCGCTGTAAAATCTTAGTAGAGCGATTAAAAATTCCCCCTGGACGAGTGAAAATACCTTGGGAGGGACTAAATAGTAATGTTAACAGGAAAATTCCACAAATAACTAAAACAATCGCAGCACCGGAAGGGACATTTAAATAATAGCTAATATATAAACCACTAATACTACTAATTGCCCCGAATACAGAGCCTAAAATCATCATTTCATGTAGCTCATTAACTAATAAATAAGCAGTAATTCCTGGCCCGATTAGTAGAGCAACGACTAACACTACTCCCACAGATTGCATACTAGCAATAATTGTCAGAGTAATTGCTGCGGTTAACCCAAGATGAATTAAATTTACTGGTAAGCCAATAACTTGAGCCCCTATAGGGTCGAAGGTGTAAAATAATAATTCCTTGTAAAAAAAACTGACCAAAAACAAAATGATAATGGTAATAAATAAAGTACGAATAACATCAGATGTCGTGACCCCTAAAATATCTCCAAACAAAAAATGATGCAAGTCTAATTTACTTTTTAGTACCGTAATTAACATAATACCTAAAGCAAGAAAACCAGAGAAAACCAAAGCCATCGCCGCATCAACTTTAATTCGGGATTGGGATTCAATCCAAGCAATGACGAAGGTGCTGAGAGTTCCAGAGATAAAAGCCCCTAAAAAGATATCAATACCCAGAAAAAAAGCAATTGCTAGTCCTGGTAATACAGCATGGGCAATTACATCACTTAATATTCCCATGCGTTGGACTATTAAATAAGAACCAGTGACGGAACAAAGAATACCCAATAAAACCGCAACTAAAATTGCTTCACGTATAAATCCAAAACTCAGAGGTTCTAATAACCAATTCAACATGATTAGACTTCCTCTCCTGTGAATAGCAAAACACTACCTCCATAAGCTTTTTGGATATTTTCGGCGGTAATTACTTGTTTAAAAGAGCCATTAGCAATAATTTGCTTATTCAGTAATAATAAAGAATCACATTTGGTTAAACTTGTACCTAAATCATGGGTAATTACCATCAGCAGTTTGCCATTTTGCTTCAGTTCTGCAAAAACATCATACATCACCGATTCTGTGGCTTTATCAACCCCGGAAAATGGCTCATCAAAAAGAAATAATTCTGCTTGCTGTGCTAAAGCTCTAGCTAAAAATACCCTCTGTTGTTGTCCTCCAGAAAGTTCGCCAATTTGACGAGAATGCCACTTGAACATCCCCACCCGTTCCAAAGCTGATTTGACAATTTGCTGAGATTCTCGACTGGGTTTCCTCAACCATTTCGTATGTAAAGTCCGAGCCATCATCACCACATTCCACACTGTAATCGGGTAATCCCAGTCAATTTGGGCTCTCTGGGGTACATAAGCTACAGAACGCATCTGTTTTTTGATGGCGCGATCGCGGAATTTGACTATTCCACCCTCTATGGGTACTAAACCCAATATCGCTTTTACTAAGGTACTTTTACCCCCTCCATTGGGACCAATAATCCCTACCATTTCTCCAGGAGAAGCAGAGAAACTCACCTTTTCTAAGGCTGTTGTTTCACGGTAATTAACATTTAAATTCTCTACCTCTAATACCATACTGTATGATAATGATTATCGTTATTAAAATTATATCGCTTTATATAGCTAAAACTATGTCCCGAAATATACCCTTAAATGCCTTTGCAGCCTTGATATTGGGGATAGGTTTAATTGGTTGTAGTTCTACACCAGAAGCTAATTCTACCAGTAATAGACAAAATTCTAGTACTACCACGACAATCACCGATAAATCAGTAGATACACGTCCTTCTGTAGTCGCAACCACTAGTGTATTGTGCGACCTAACGAAACAAATAGCTGCGGATACCGTCAATCTTAAATGCCTAGTGGCTGCGGGAGAAGACCCCCATACTTATAAACCTAAACCGAGCGATCGCCAAGATATTGAAACAGCGAATTTGATTCTTTATGGAGGGTACGATTTTGAACCAAGTATTATCAAGTTAGTACAAGCGAGTAAAACACCGAGCAAAATAGCGGTACATGAGGTAGCAGTACCCAAGCCAATTATTACTGAAGAACATCACCATCATCACCATCATGGGGAGAAAGAAGAGAAGCATAGTGAAAAAGAGGAAAAAGTAGCAGATCCCCATGTATGGCATAATGCCCAAAATGGGATAAATATGGTGAAGGTAATTAGTAGTAATTTGAAAAAAATATCTCCAAAAAATTCCGAATTATATGTTAAGAATAGTGAAAAAGTTACTAATGAATTACAACAGATAAATAGTTGGATTAAAACTCAAATTGTAACTATTCCCGCGAAGCAGCGTCAGTTAATTACTACCCATGATGCTTTGGGTTATTATGTCCAAACCTATGGCTTAAAATTTGCAGGTGCATTAGAAGGTTTAAGTACAGAAGAACAACCCACCGCAGCTAAATTAGGTAAACTGGTGAAGAAAATTAAAAAGGAGAATGTACCCACAATTTTTGCAGAAAATGCCCAAAATCCCAAATTAATTGAGAGAGTTGCGAAAGAAGCAAATGTCAAAGTTTCTCAGAGAAAAATTTATGCTGATGGTTTAGGTGAGCAAGGCTCAGAAGCTAGTACTTATCAGAAAATGTTGATTGCTAATACCCGCACAATTGTCGAAGGTTTGGGGGGCAAATATACAGATTTTACCAGGAAATAATTTCTATCTGATGTTAATTAGACTTTCCCATGACTAGAATAGACTTTGGAAAGTCAATTCATTTGCAATATAGTGGTATCAAGAAGGGTAATGGAGAAATTACTATCAACCCTCTTGATAGCGCTACGTACAATTAATAAAGAATAAGTAATAAGTTTACTGTTAATGAGTTTCAGCATTCAAAAATGTCCTAACTCGCTTTGGTAATCCTATAATCATAAGAATTGCAAAGATTTAATTAAATATCGCACTAATGGACAAGTGTATTCTGATGATGAAACTATAAATAATGAATTCAATTAAGTCTTAAATCTCAATATGCAAACTTTGCTTGTTAATAGAAGAAAAGTTTTAAGACTTATAATTCAAGAGCTATAACGTAATTATACTACGGAAACTTGGGCATCAGCAACTTGAAGCAGAGAAATGCAAAAGTGGAGTCATAAGCAAGGAGATGGAAAATATAGACATTATTGTCAAATAGTTGTCCATCACCTTAACAAAAAATTATCTAGATCAGCATGAAATCTGTTTATTAGAGCATGAAAATATCAGAAGAGAGCGCCCCATAATAATTCATGATTACAACTGGTAAAGAAAATACATAAAATTCTATTCCAATAAGTCATTATTTGCCTTGACATAACGTATTCTCAGTAATATTCCTAAAGTAATCTGCTTTACTAACCAGTAAACAACTGTAATAACTACAAAGGTAATAGCAATAACTACTAAGGGAAATCTACTCGTTAAATCATCAAAAGTAATTGCAATCACATTACCAGGTTCGGTAACTAAATCCCAACTATTGAATCGTCTAAATCTACCCAAATAAACCCCAATCGCACTGAGCAAATGAATCATTAATTCTGCAGGTAAAACAAATTGCCTTTTTCCTTGCCTTTGCAAATAATGACCTTGATTAATTATAGATATCACATATGCTTCAAAGCCGCTCAAAATGGCAAATAAATGTAAAGGAATAAAAATTAAAGCAATAATCCAAACCGAGTATCCCATACGTGTGGCTCTAATCAGGTGAATAATATCTGTTAGCAGGTAAGGAGCATTCGGTAAAAAGGCTATAAATACAATTAAAGCTAGCCACCACAGTAAGGAGCGAGAATTGGTGCGTCGCCGAAATAGCCAAAAACTCAGTGCTAAAGGTATAAAAGCCAAAAATAGATTCCAGATAATCCAACCACTATGTCTCTCAAAGACTCTTAAGGCGTTTCCAAGAACAGATTCCATGATATTCCCCTGTAAATTGATGTTCTTAAACTAAGTTACCTTGGAAATTTTGATGTCATGTCTAGATGTAGACAATATTAAAAAAGTTACATTGGGTTAAGCATTCAGAAGCTATCATAATCAGTGACTGGTGTTGTAAAAAATACACAAAATATCACAATACTGAGGTTATATTCTCATTATCTTGAATGAATGACTCAAGTTTACCTCCAGGAGTCCATTGAATTGCTCCATCCCGACTGCTAAAAAATATTTGAGTTTTCATTTTACTAATTGCTGATAAATTCCGCGAATTCAAACTATTAGCTCCAACAATAGCTACTTGGGGTTCCAATGCTGACAGCAGCTTTTTCAGAGATTTTCCCGCGTACCATAATACTTGGGGACGAGGTAATTTTTTGGCTTTAATTAATTTATCCAACTTAGCTGGATTCTGATTTCCCACAAAGAGCCAAAACTGTCCACGAATTTGCATTTGCAAAATCGGTATATCTTTATCGATTAGCTGTGTTACCACCGAATCAGTTTTCACAGTTTGTCCCACTGATAAGGGTTGATATGTGCTTTTTCCCTTTTTTAATTCTTGGTAAATAGCTGTGGTTGTGAGAGCAATCTTTGGGGTAGGAGAATAATCCAAAAAAACTTTGATGGGTAATTTTTCCATGATTTCCAGCCAAGAATTACTATCACTAGATTCAAATTTACTGGATATAGCCCAATCTATTTGATTTACTCCTTGCTGTTGTAAAAAAGGTGTGATTGCAAATTTTCCAGTTCCGCGCTCGCCACTGTTCAAAACTGTTATCTTACCTTTATCTTGGATAACTAATACTGGTTCTTCTCCGGCTGCTAATACGGTAATCCGAAATAGGTTATTGCTAGTATGCCATATGGGGAGAACTATGAAAATTACACCTAGCAAACCAGCAAACCACCATCGTTTTTGCCACCATTTTACCCACCACACCAGTAGTATCAATGCATACACAGTTAGTAATTGCCAAATTGCTATTTTACCCACGGTGACAGAATTTCCCGGTAAATAGCTAAAAAATTCTACTAGTTTAATCAACCAATCCGTGGGGTAATGTAAGAATCCAGCCACTGCACTTCCCCCGGCTGGGAAAATTAAGGCGATAATGGCACTAACCATACCACCAATACTAATAATGGTAATTAATGGGGTGCTAATAATATTGAGGAGAATACCGTATCCGGGTACTACTCCAAACACAGATAGCTGGATTGGTAACGTCCAAATTGTAGCAGCCAGGGGAACAGCAATTATCGATGCGATCACTGTTGGTAACCATTGTAAACGTCGAGTGATTGCTGGTACAGTCACAATCAGTCCTAGGGTGGCAAAAAAACTGAGTTGGAATCCTAAATCCCAAATCCACAGGGGATTAACTAGTAACAAGATTACCGCCACTGATAACAGTGAACCCAATTGTTTCACTTTGCGCCTTAATCCTATACCTAATAATGCCGCAAATCCCATCAATACTGCTCTGAGTACCGATGGTTGAAAACCAGTTAAACTGAGGAAAATAATCAGGGCAATACTACCAGCAGTAAATTGCGTACTTCTACTAGTCCTCCTGGTTAAACCCAATACCAAGCCCAATAATAAAGAAGTATGAAAACCAGAAGCAGCGATGGCATGGGCTAAACCAGCTTTAACAAATAAATCCCTGGTATCATAAGGCAAATCCACAGCCTTACTACCCAATACCATAGCACTGACCAAGGGACCAGACGGAACCCCTAAATGTTGGGCGTGCGATCGCACTATTGCCCGCCTAACTTCCCACCATCCCCATTGACGCTCCTTATCCAGCACATTTACAAGTCTGCCACTTAAACCTGCAAATGCCCCTTGTTGTTGTAAATACTTGCGAAAATCAAAACCACCAGGATTAGATTGTGGTTTAGGTGCATATAAAACCCCAGTAATAGCCACCTTTTGTCCTGGATACAATCCCGTAGCTTGGAGAATAGGCACAGTTACATATAACTTCCCTGTAACAGCTTTACTCGTACTAGGAGGTTTTTTATTATTAGTTACCTCACTGAGTTGGTTTGCTTCTAACCAAAATTGTCCTTTTTGACTGCGAGTCAGGCGGGGTGTACTCCCCACATGTCCACGTACAATTACTAATTGAGCTTGTGTATTATTACTTGATTGCGGTACTAATTTACTAATGTCATTATCCCCTGGTTGGGGAAGACGAAATTGTAAATAAAAACTTGCTAAATAACCCACCACACCGGCGATTAACCAGATATAACGACGGGGTGTGACCGATGGTAAAGGCGGTGGTGCTTGCTCTTGAGCTACAGGATTGGTGGTTGATTTTGATTTTTGTCGGCGGATAACACGTCGCCTGGAAAATACAATTGCTCCCAACACCCCCAACCCAATCATCCAAATTCCACTCCCAGGGACAACGGTACACAGGAGTCCTAAAATATAGCCAAGACTAATAATTACACCACTCGCCTGAATCATGAAAACACTCGCCAAATCATCTGGGGAATAGTCTGAAGTGAAGTAATGAATTTTGCAAGACTATTTACCGTTTTCACTATAGTTGACCGGAAAAACTCATACCTAACTTCAATCCCAGAAAAGCGTGTATCACCATTAAAGATAGTGCAGCACTACCCAAGTAAGCATGAAGGGTGCGTAGCATTGCTTGGTTTCCACCAAACTTCGTGAGAGAAATTATTCCATTTACCAGTAACAGTATTAACACCACTGAGCCAGTCCAAAAGTGAGGACTTGCAAACACATTTTGTTCCTGTATTACTAAAGATAGTACTCCACCGGTATAACCCAGCGCTAGAAATAAAAACATCCAAGGGGCAATTTTGCGATGGTTACTGAGGTTTTTCACCACAGCGTCTTCATCTTTTCCCTTTGCTAGCCTACCTTGCCAACCAGCCCATCCCACAAAGCTACCTATGACAAAAATAACAGTTCCCATCATGGCTGGATGTCCCCAATGTACTATGGGATAGGGAATACCCATACCTCGAAACCAACTGGCGATCGGTTCTAAGACTTCAGTAATGTCCACAATTTGCCTCGCACTTGTATATCACTCACTGTTTACAGGCATACACTGGTATATGACGTTTTGTAAAGTAAAACAGCAGCTATTCGCCACTTACAATAAAAGATTCTCTACTCAACTGAAAATTTTCACTATTATCCCAATAGGAATTATGAGGATGATCGAGAACTGGATAGGTATGTGTAGACCCTACAGATGGTGTTCTAGAAATTTTCTTGATCAAAATCGCATCTCTCAGTTCTAATGAACTTGCCTCAATTTTAGCAATGACATCAAATTCCCCATATACGGCAGCAGCTTCAGAGACTTCAGGAATATCCATCAAACTAACAACTAAACTGGCAGAATCTAAAGGAGGTGTAGACTTAATCATAATATATGATATAAATTTTGTATCTTGAGTACGGGGTTGTCTCTTCCAATAGTACATTTGAGGCACATTAATAACATAAAAAGTACGGGTTGACTGTACCCAATCTAAATTTTGAATAGTTTCTAAAATAAATTCATTTAGGTATTCACTATTGGTAGCAAATACTTTAATCAGAAAATCAAAATCACCATATGTCACTCCACATTCAACAATCCCAAAATTCTTGTTGGGAGTCAGAGACTTTAATTGTTGGATCTGGAGGACATCGTTTTCTAAAGTATCTACATTCCCTTTAATTAACAAGTATGCCATTGATGGTATTGATTCTTCACACTTTAATGCTGGTACTTCTTCTCCCAACTGCGTAACAGCCCAGCGAGCTTGGAATCGTACGCAATGATAGTCGTGGCTACATTTATTTAGGAGTATATCTTTTGCTCTTTTAACTTTGAGTTGTCCGAGTAAATTAGCAGCATGAGCTTGAATTACTGGTTCTCGTTTGTCGTTCAAACCATTTTGAATGATTAATCCAATACTTTCATAGCCTTTAATCTGAGAAAGTGCTTTCAAAATATGCCAGCGCAAACCAATTGGTACTAAACCTTCTTTCTCTAATATATTCTTCAGCAACTCTACTCCCTGGAGATTACCTAATTCACCTATTTGAATAACTGCATTGATTTTTTTAAACAAATCTTTTTCTGAAAGTTGCTTCCTCAATTTATCAACTTTTTGTCTTATTTCATCAAATCTGCGGCTATGCTCATCGCGAATATAAGATACTAAATAATCATGGACTAACTGATAATAGTCTTTAGTATCTTCACGTAATTTTAATACTAGTCCTGAATCTACAAATACTCTTAAAATCAATTTAATTTGTTTAGAACGTAACTTAGATGATGTCGCAGAAGAAGCAATTACTAACTCGTTGATTGACTTTATAGTACGGATATTTTCATGGGTTAATTTATATAACACTTTCCAAGCAACGTCTTCGTTATCATAACCACAGTCTTTGATAACTCTACCTAACCATAATTGAACTAAATTTTTGATTCTACTTTTAGCATCAACACCTCGTGTTAGGTAACGGTCTATAGTGGTAATTTTAGATCCTTCTAACTGCGCTTCTTCTAACTGCGCTCCAACTATTTGCAGTTCAATGGGGTGAATTTCTCCCAGCTCATCTGCTAAATCTTCTACTAATTTATTAACTAGTTCTCTATCTAAAGGTGGTTGACTTTTTTGTCTTAATGCATGAATAACAGATTTTGCATTCTCTTTCGAGAAATTACCCAAGTAGTATAAACTATCCTTACTCAAAATATGATTGCTAATTACATTCATTTGTGGCATACGAGTCAATTCCAACAAATAATGCCAGTAATCTTGTCGCATAGATAAAATTATTTTGACTGAAGGTATTCTTAAAGCTGCTTGCAGAAAATCATAAAACTTAAACTTCTCTACTTTTTGCTTACAAACAAAGAAAAGTTCTTCAAGTTGGTCAAATATTAAGATTGTGACTAGTTTTAAATCTTTATTTATTTTTAATTGTTCAATTATAGATTCTAGGGATATTGGAGACGCAGATACATTTATATCCTGATCAAGCCGTAATTTTTTGATATTATCTATCAAAGATTGGTTGATATCTTGAATCCATCTTCCATTGCTATATTTCCGAATCAAAATAGGAGGGAAAATTAACTGACCTCTTATAGTTCCTTTTGCCTCTAATGCTGGAATTAATCCTACATTTATGAGCGAACTTTTACCAACTCCCGATGGACCATAAATAACAATTAGCTTACAATGATGATGATTAATTCTTTGTATCAATTTTTTAATATCTTGATCCCTACCAGAAGCCTGAATTTCCAAAGATATTATATTTGCTAAATGTTTTTTCTCTAAAACTCCATTAACAAACCAGTCTTCCTCCCTGATATTTTGTAAGTAACCTGGGCCAATAAACGCACGCAAACCGTACTGATGCTCAATGGAATATTGCTTACGTTTAATATTAAATGCTTCTCTATACTCTTTTTCAATAAAATAAATATGGCGTAAATTATCCAAAATATTAATATATAATCTAGATTCAAGTACGGAACCTATTTTTTCAGCTTTTTTTAAATTGGCTATTGCTTCTTTATTTTGCTCTTGTTCCTTTTGCAAATAAGCCAAAAGTAATAAATACCAACCTTGATGATTTTGGCATTCCCTCTGTAAATATATATCTTCTTGGATTAAATTATTGACTTCAGTACTATTAATAATTTGCAGAGCCTTATTCACAATTTTTTCAGTCTCAACAAAATCTTTTGACTCCAATAAAAATTCAGCCAATAAACCATAAGAATATGCGAGTCTAATTGGATCTGGATATGTTTTATGGAGGTTTATTGCTTTTCTAGCAACAGTAGCTAATTTTTCCCAATCTTTGCGTCTCTGTAAAACTTCACCTAGGGCATTGATAAATTTAGCTGCTAAATCTGGACGCTCGCCTTGTTCTAATACATCAATACATAGTTGAAAATACCGTTGGGCTTGAATACAAGCTGTTTCATATTCTGATTGATGTAAAAATGCATATCTACGCCACCATAGACCCAGATAATATAATACACATCCCTGAGGTTTTCTGCGATTATTATTCTGCCAAAATATCAAACTTTGTTCAAAAAATTGTCGAGATTGCTCCATCTGATTGTTCGCATAAGCACGTAAACCCAAAACAAAGTTTAACTTCGCCTGCAACTCTGGCTGTAATTCTATACCACGATTTTGTAAATCTCTTTGAGCCGATTCAATCTCTTGACATGTAATTGCTTCCAGAATTATAGATGGAGGTATAAATTTACGAGCGCCAATATCTAACACCTTAGCAAAACATTTGTCGGTACTTTGCTTAATAATTTTTATTAACTCATCATTTGTCAATTCAAATTCAAATTTCGTTGTCCAGCTTTCAAAATCAGGTGCTAATCGAGTTAATTTTTTGGCAATTGTTTTTGTTACAGATAATACTATGGGAAAAGAAAAATTTTTACGGAACTCTTCTCTAACATTATTGGTAGAAGCAAGAACCTTATCTATATCATGCAAGGAGTCCAACCCAAAAACAATTAATGCTTCAGGTTGCTGATGTTCCAGTTTACTTTGAATCGCGGTGTATAGTGTGATTGCCGATGTATCTAAGGTTAAATCTTGAGTTTCAATAGCACAAATTTGCTTAAGTTGCTGGAAGATATGCTGACTTAAATTTCTATAGTTGCAACTAGCTAGAATTAGAGCAAAGTTTTGATTAGAAAGAATGATCGCTCGTTTTAAAGATTCTAATGATTGCTGATTGTAAGCAGTGATGTCATCATTTGGTCTAAAATCACTCATGTTCTCATTTCCTGCGCTTCTGCCAAAATTGGGTTAATATCAAACCAATATCCTTGAGCATCTCGATATTCAAATACAAGCTGGTCCCGTAGTAAAGATAATTCCTCAGCTTGTACCGAACCAAGCCATTTTTGTTGCGACACCTGATGCAGTAAATTCCATCCACTTTCCTGAGGTATGGTTCTTAATTGTTCTCGTCGGGTGATAATTGCGTTTTCTAAGCATTTACGTGAAATAGGTGGGTCTTGCATTTGCAGACAGTGATAAAGCAGTCTCAGCAAACTCCGAGCATGACCACCACTAATTTGACATAATCGTACCAACGTTTCAGGTACATCAAAAACCTCGGTAATACGTTCAATGCGTTGCGTTTCGTTTAAGTTGGGAAATGCTCTTGCTAATACCATTTGTGATAGTAAAAATATACTTTCCTGATAATTACTACCATCCCGAAATTTTACTGGTATCATTGGCAGTCTTTTAGGATCTTGCAAATAGTTTGATAGTGTTTCGATATGACTAGAAAAAGTTAAAGCAAGAGGAATTGTATAAACTATGTGACAGTTTAATCTCCGCAATTGAGCACCTCTGTCAATAAATAAGTACTCTTGTAAATTTTTTTCTGAATGAACTGAACGTGCTTCGACACGGTCTAGATTATCAACTAAAACAACCAATCCTTTGCTACCTTGCTCTTTTAGTTTAGCTGTAGCTCTTTCTAAAATATCGTGATTAATTGATTCTAGAAGATTGGTTGTTCGAGGTTCTAAAATTTCTCGCAACTGGTAGCGTAGAACAGGACTTTCTTTTGCTTCAGCAGTAATTTTAGCAATACCTACAGATAATTCAGCTGTTTCTATTTCTAAAGGGGTTTGCAAAAATTCTGTAATTTCATGAAACAAGTTAGCGAAATAATTAGCTCTAAGTACGATTTTGATTCTCTGCAAACTTTCGCTAACTTGACGAGCAATTGCTAGCAGAATATCGCTAATATCTATATCTGTTACATCTAAATATTTATCTGATTCAAAATAAACCACATGAAAACCGTCATTTTTCAAATCAGCTTTGAGACGCAATAATTCAGTCGATTTACCACACCCCATGTGCCCAGTAAAAAGTTGACAAGTATTTTCATCTGACAGTTTGATTGTTCGCCCTAGCTCCCCAATCATTTCGCTACCACGTACAGAAGAAAAATTTATATAATATTTTCGGTCATCAGGGTTCCCCATGTCCAAAGTCCTAGAGGGGTTGGACGAATTAAAAAATACCCTCAAATCCTGTCCTTCCATTTCTCTTCCCTCAGGGAAAATTGTGATATTTATTTCTATAAATTAGTAGCCTACCTAACTAAAGTTTGACATGAGTTTACAGAAGATTCAAAATATGCTTCTAAAGAATTATTAAGTTTACTATCTGTGGCGCTAAAATTGAAACCTCAGAGCGTACCACTCAAGGAAGCCGCAGACAAAGCCGATAAAATATTTGATTTCAATGATTTCAACACTGATATTTTTCAATTATATTTTTTAGGTAAGCCCTGCGATTTCTCGATAGGATAACTAATAACCGCTCACTGATAACTAATAACTGCAATGACGAATCAGCCTAACAACTTGGAGGCTCAACTCTTAGCACTGCAAGAAGAAGGAGAAAAAGCAATTTCCGCCGTTAATACCCTGGAAAGCTTAGAAGAACTGCGAGTCAGCTATTTGGGCAAAAAAGGACAAATGGGTACATTGTTGCGGAGTATGGGGAAACTGAGTGCAGAGGAAAGACCAAAAATTGGGGCGATCGCTAATACAGTTAAGGAAGCTCTGCAAGCTAGTCTGGACAAGCAACGTCACGCCCTAGAATCAGCACAAATCCAAGCACAATTAGAATCGGAAAGCTTGGATGTAACTATGCCAGGTATTTACCGACCCCAAGGTAAAATATATCCGATAAATGGAACTCTAGATAGAGCATTAGATATTTTTGTGGGTATGGGTTATACCGTAGCCTCTGGCCCAGAAATGGAAACGGACTACTATAATTTTGAAGCATTAAATACCCCACCAGATCACCCTGCTCGCGATATGCAGGATACTTTTTATCTCCCAGATGGGAATCTACTCAGGACACATACCTCATCCGTACAAATTCGTTATATGGAAAGGTCAGAACCGCCAATTCGGATTGTGGCTCCAGGAAGGGTGTATCGAAGAGATACTGTTGATGCTACCCATGCTGCGGTTTTCCATCAATTAGAACTTTTGGCGGTGGATGAAGGATTAACTTTCAGCGATCTCAAAGGTACTATTAAGGTATTTTTACAAGGGATGTTTGGGGATTTACCAATTCGCTTTCGTGCTAGTTATTTCCCTTTTACGGAACCATCTGCTGAGGTCGATTTACAGTGGAATGGTCGCTGGTTGGAGGTTATGGGTTGTGGTATGGTCGATCCCAATGTATTAAAAGCTGTGGGATATGATCCTGAAGTTTACACTGGCTTTGCGGCTGGTTTTGGTGTAGAGCGATTTGCGATGGTGCTACACCAGTTAGATGATATTCGCCGGGTTTATGCTAGTGATTTAAGGTTTTTGAGGCAGTTTTAATAAATATCTATCCAATATCCTAGAAGGGTATCGCTAGACGAACGAAGCCCAGCAACCTGGGCTATTATTTGTTGTTTCCTCTCCTTCTTCTTAATGGGATAATGTAATACCATTTTGAAAAAAGAATGGGACAGATGGGTAGGGCACGGCACCAGTAAGATACTTTTATATATTGAAAGATTGTGGATGCCGTGCCCCTACGAAGAATTTATATGTTGCAAACATTATTGGAAACAGATTCTCGAAATTTTCCAAGGGGAAGAATTGCTATGAATAACATGATGCAATACAAGGATTATTTCGGGTCTATTCACTATAGTGATGACGATAAAATTTTCTACGGACAGGTGGAATATATCCGCAGTTTAATCAGTTTTGAAGGGGAAGACGTGGCTAGTCTGAGGGCTAGTTTTGAGTCAGCGATTGATGATTATTTGGCTCTCTGTGAGGAAAAAGGTATTGAGCCTGAGAAGCCGTTTAAAGGTTGTTTTAATGTGCGTGTAGGTAGCCAACTTCACCGTCAAGCAGCGTTATTTGCCCAACAACGAGGGGTGAATCTCAATAAGTTGGTGACGGATGCACTGGAATGTTATCTAAAAGGGGAATCGTTGGAAAATGCTTGAGAAATTGCGGATATAGGTATAAAAAATGCAAAACCTGACTATTGGAGAAATTTGTAAAGAAGATTCAACTATTATTACAGCTTTGCAATAACTGTTGATGATTCAAACTATAATGAGTTAGTGGCAATTAATCTAATTGCTAAAATCCTTCTTTGATTGGGGAAGTTGACTATAGTGTTGCAAAAATCTACACACATTGAACCAGTTTTTAATGAAGAGAAGGCATCGCAAGTTGCAGCTATCTTTATCAAACTTTGTGGTGGAACAGTTAATTACATGAAGCTGATAAAACTCATGTACTTAGCGGAGCGACAAGCTTTACTAGATTGGGGGAAGCCTATTACCTACGATTCATACTTCTTTCTAGATAAAGGCCCGGTGTTGAGCAACACTCTCAACAAAATAAAGGATAGGGATAGGTATAATTCACAGGGCTCATTGTATAAGTATATTTCCGTGCCTGAAAATTACGATGTCTCTTTGCGTGAAGAGTGCGATATCAAGAAACTATCCAAGGCAGAACGGGAATTACTGAATAAAATCTTCCAAAAATACGGGCATTATGATGAGTGGGAGCTAGTGGATCTTCTTCACTCTATCCTCCCAGAATGGAAAGATCCATCTAATTCGGCAATACCAATTTCTTATAGAGATATTCTCAAAGCTGGTAACAAGTCGGAAGAAGAGATTGAATGTATTGAAAAAGAAATTTCCCATGCTTGTTTTGCTGCGAAGATATTCACTACCAATAATCTCTAAAACATTCTTGGCAGTAGTCTACAACATCCTCAGGAGTATAGGGTGATTCCAGTACTCCTTTCTGAATTGCATCTAATAAATCCTCTGAACAATCATCATCGAAGCGAGAATATCCTGTTTCGATGTATTTTTTTATTTGATTGACTTCCACTACCATAGCATACGCATAATCGACAACGGTCTCACATTTTATAAAGCGATGGTCTCCAACATCTAAAATTGTAGTCGTATCACTACTTGATCTTTTAGTTGTGAGATTAACTATTGCGACTGTCTCAGTTATGACTCCCCCACCACAATTTTCATAATTAATATCGGTTAAAATTATCCAAAGGTGCGGAGTCCCTTTTGGCGGTGTAGCAAGGTGGAAAGTTCTACCAGCGCAAATTTTTTGATTCATATTGCTCATACATTTAGCTCACTCAACCTGAGATTGAATCTTAGATACCATTTTGGATATAATCTTCTTTGCTTCATCTCTTTCTATGTGAACCATCTCTTTTGCAATTTGTTGAAAATCCTCATTAATATCTAGCAATTTACAGATCTTCAAAGGCAACAACAGCCTTTGAAGCAAAAGTCCCTCTTCCTGTTTTGATATTCTGGGGCTAACCATTTTGTAGGTTCGCTAATCAAAGTCAGAGCCAAAGACTTTAATGTTTGCTTTTATTGCGCCAAATGTGGGGATTTTCGTCCATTAATGCTTGTGTTGCATCACCACCAAACGTCTCGAATGCCACATATTGCGACCCCATGCCATAGTTTACATGATGCCCAGCTGCTAACCAAAAAAAGCCCCCTCGCAGAGAAAGTTGTTCGTATGCTACTAGTCCATCTTCACGAAAGAACTCTTTCATATAGTCGCGGTCAGCACCAATACCCATACCTCGTCCTACATACTTTGTATGACACTGGGCAATAATATCCTTACTAATGGCAGTAATTCTTTGGGAGATAATCGTCCAACCGATTCCTAGTTTGCGGGTCGTATTAAAAGCATCACGAATTACCTCTGTCACTTCATCATCACCGTGCTGTGGAGCCCAACGCGGACCTTCATCTAGAACCACTAAGCCATTGCGGGTAGTCCCACGAGCCTTAAAGTCAGCTTCAGCTTTACGCTTGATTTTGCTAAAAATTTCATACATTACATAGTGTTGGTCTGATTCTGAAAGAATAGCCATATTAATAAGGATGATGCGCCCTTGATCCATAAATCCTTTGACTAGCTCATCAATGCTGTATTTGCCTTCAAAATACTTCATGACACCACTAGTGTAGGCACGAACCCAAGAACGATTTTGGGCAGTGTTAGTTTTTAACTGTTCAGCTTCATTTAGCTTTTCCTTACGCTTTGCACCAGTGTAATTTGAGGAGATTTTATCAATAACTTCATCAAGCACTTTGGCAGGTTGAGCAATAGCTAAGTCAACTTCTTTATCAAATAATTCTTCTGTCACTTTGTCTGCCAGTTGCTGGGATTTTTCACCGTGCATATTGAAAATCCGTCGAAGTACAGGATTCAGCAGCCGTTTAAACGAGTTTTTACTTGTTAATCTGACTTCGTTAATAGGAATATACTCAGGGTTTCGCCCTGCTTTTTCAAGTAACTCAATAAAGTTGAACTTAAAATCTCCTTTAGAGTGGGAACCACCTCTAGCAATATCTCCTGCGGTATCAGGAATTAAACAACCTTGCTGTGGATTAGCCGCTAGTTGGCAAACAATTACCGATAAAGCAAGAACCGTTTTACCAGATCCATTTTGACCAAATATGCAAGTATGCTTGGCTTCCCCATATCCTCCATCATCCCATTCACCAAAGTGGCGATTGACTACGCATATTCTTGAATATCAATTCAACTTGCTCATGCTGCTTATCCAAAGCTTGATCAGATGTATGAGGCTTGCCATATCCTTTAACTTTTGAACCATGTGAAGACTCAAAAACTTGTTCGTAGCTGACGGGATTTGTGTACTCTCCAGGTTGGAGAGCTAATCCCAAAACTAATTTGTCAGAGGGAATAAAGGCTAGTACACCT
>NZ_FYBH01000040.1 GCF_900185595.1 Calothrix rhizosoleniae SC01 | reverse complement strand
GAAGGCTTGCGCCCTTAATATAGGATATTTTTGGGATATTTGAAAAATTGGAAATTTCTAAATGAGCGATCGCTTGACAACCAAGACAGTCACTACAAAAATAGGCTGCTAATTTGCTGCTCCGTCATAGTGGTGCATCATACCCTCCCTAGTATTAAAATTCTATTTTGATTTCTCCTTAACCCTCATTTTCTGTTCATTATTTAGGTTTACTTCCTCCCATTGTTCTTGATTGAATTTAGTTAATCCTTGCTGTTGTATATCCAACATTTGTTCAACAATAGTTGTCGCTGCTTGTATCTTCATCTGTAAATTATTATTATTGTAGTTCCCCAGAAAATTATCTATATTGGTATTTAGTTTCTCTAGTGTTTGATAATGTTCTTTTGTTACCAAATTTTGTGCCGCTTTCTCAAATTCTTCTCCTCCATCATCTAGTAATTCATCAAATCCCGGAGTCTTAGGATTTGGACGCAGATCGGACTTTGGACCTCGGTGGATATTACCTGGATTCCATGCAACAGCGTCTTCTAGTTCGTCTTGATCTTCTCTTGGTAGTGCATTATCGCGGAGATAAGCCTTTAATGTGCGACTACCAGAAACATAGAATGAGTTTTCTGTTATCAGTTTACACGCTCGTTGATAAAATTCTTCTATATTATTTTTACAATATTTTTCTATTTCTTTAATGACAGCTCCCTTATTAGGTGTAGGTGGTTCGGTAGACTTGTTTTTCTTATTCTCCTTAGGCTTATGATTAGCTATAATATCTTTAATAGGATCTTCCTGAAAAAATGGGTTAAAAAATATGCGAATTTGATTATTTTCAACGATTGTTTTTACGTCTTTCTGAATTTCATCATTACTCCATTTAATCATAATCTTATCCTGATTAAATAATTTTTTGAATGATTTTATTAGGTTATCTCGTTTCTTAGCCGAGTCGGTCTTAATCTTCTTAGTAACTTGAGTTTTTATTATTTCCTCTACCTCTGTAAATATTGGATCTATTGTTCTGTTCCCACTAAGGATAGATTTGATTTGTGATTCTGACAGTTCTACTCCAAAGTCGGAAAATTCAGCATTAATAGCATATACAGTGTTTTTGGTGCGGCTCGATAGCCATTGTTCTTGTGCTGTATTTTGAAGCTGGGTCTTTTTCTCTGATAATTCCTCTATGTCATCTCCTTTTAGGAGTTCTTTGAGTTTACCAATTACTAAATGAAGCTTATTCTCGGGAATGATATGGTGATAGGTAAAATCGGTTTTTGTTTGATTCTGGAACTCATAGGAATCACTATATGTCTCGTGACCAGGAAGCAATCCGCTATAGTCACCTGCCCGTTGTAATGCTCCACCATTCTGCTGTACCAGATGAGTCAACTCATGGGTAATCAACTCCTTTTCCCTTGGACTCCCTAACTGATATGTTTGTTGGGGACGAAAAATCGAAGCTTTCTCCAGATAATTAAAGCTTTCAATGGGTTTATCTAACTTATCCTCTTCATTTAATTGCAACTGAAAGTTTCTAGACAATCGCTCAGATGCACTTTCTTGTTTACCTCCCACTTGGGAAACATTTAATTTGGTTTGAATCAGTTCGGAATCTTCTTCTTGCTCTAACTCTTCTTGACGTTGAACCTTTTCTTGGGGACGAAAAATCGAAGCTTTTTCCAGGATATTAAAATCTCCCAGAGGTGATTCATTAAACCTAATATTATCTTGATTTTCCTGCTCGTCAGTAACTTGTCCAATTGACTCAGATGTTTCCAAATGTACTGTTCTAGGTGTAGTTTGATTGAGCTCCAAACCATAGTTTTGCTTTGGGCTAGGCAAACTTGGTATATTCGGCGCTAAAGACGGATTGCTAGAATTTGATGCTGTTTTTTTCTTGCGGGAAACTTGTTTGCGATCGCTCATCTTACCCACCCCTTTTGCGTCAGCGTTTCAAGGTAAACTACTACACCAGAAGTTACTCAGTGATAAGTATACAGATTTAGACGAGGAAAGATTAGAGACTAAGGTCTAATATTTTTGATGATTTATCCCACAGACAACAGTTTGAGCGGTAGTGGACTGATATCATGTCCGCCTGATTACTTATGATATTGTCATCCATGCAAAAATCACCCAAACTCTTTCTCCCCCTGCTCCCTGCCCCCTGCTCCCTGCTCCCCTGCCTCTTCGTGACACGTCTAAAAATGTAGCGCTTTATGAGGACAACACCCTAGCATCAAACCCAACCACTTATTTCTGCTTCTGTTAAAGATTTTTCTAATTTGATATATTCTGTGCGTGCTGCACGCAAAATATGTTTCATTTGTACAGGCTCTTTAGAGTCAGCAGCAAGAAAGGCTGCATTCAGAGCAATGTTACGAATATTTCCACCTGTTACATTTAACCGGGCTAACTTATCTATATCTAAATTTTCTACAGGAGTACTTTTGGGAAAAATACTTTGCCAAATTTTGGCTCTTTGAGCAGCATCTGGGAAGGGAAATTGTACTAAGAAACGAATGCGTCGCATGAATGCTGTATCTATTGAGTTTTTGAAATTAGTTGTCAGAATTGCTAGTCCTGGGTAACATTCCATACGTTGTAACAGGTAACTTACTTCTATATTTGCATAGCGATCGCGACTGTCTTTAACTTCGGAACGTTTACCAAATAATGCATCGGCTTCATCGAAGAGTAATATAACTCCTCCTTCTTGAGCTGCATCAAAAACTCGTCGTAAGTTCTTTTCTGTTTCGCCAATATATTTGCTAATCACTGAAGATAAGTCTATCCGGTATAAATCTAGACTTAGCTTTTGAGCTAATACCTCAGATGCTAGGGTTTTACCAGTACCGGATGGACCGGCGAATAAGGCACTAATTCCCAGTCCTCGTGAACTGGTAGTCCCAAATCCCCATTCTTGGTATACAGTATATTTTTGCCGTACATGAGCAGCAATTTCATCTAAAACTTCTGATTGTGCTGGAGGTAAAACCAAATTTTGCCAGTTTACTGTAGCAGTAATCCGTTGAGCAAGTTCGTCTAAACGAGGACGTGCTTGCACTCTACAAGCATCCCATAATGCAGTGCCTAAATCACTTTCAGGTTGTTGGTTTAACCTAGCTGTAGTTTCAACACAAGCAGAGTGGATTTTTGCAGGACTGAGGTTAAATTGAGCAATTAACTTCTTAACTTGACCATTCAACTCAGAAGTAAATTGATTTAAATTATTTTTCCAAAGCAACCTCTGCTCGTCGGTTGTTGGGTGACAAATGTCTACACTAATTACTGGACGTTGTGTAATGTGGAGTTTTTCCTGACTAGCAACAAACAAGAAACCATTGATTCGTTCAATCAAACCTTCGATAGTGTCAACACGAGTTGCATCGCTACTATCAATTTTGTCACAATTCAAGAATAAGACGCTTTCACTTAAAATAGCTTCCCTTTCCCATAAACGAATTAGACTCTCTACTTCGCTAGGAATGGATTGTGCAATTGGAGCAGATATGATTTTCAACTTTCTACCCAAAATTTTGCAGATTTCTGAAGCGATCGCACATTTGCTGGTAGTGTCTGTTCCACATAGTTGCACAACTGGCAAAATTCCCTTACTTTCACGGGTATAAGACCACATACTTACAATCTGCTGTACTATTTTTTGATGTGATGACACCAAAACCTGATTACTCTCAAATGACTCAATCAAACCTGTTAATCTTTCGTCATTAGATTCAACCCCAACAAGATAGTGTAGGATACGCTCATCAAGCCTCAATGGAGCTAAAGTTAATGCTTTCTCATCTCCAACTTCAATTAACCGCCAACGTCTTAAAGTTCCATGGGGTGCGATCGCATCCCAATGAGGCTCTGGAAACGCAGCAAAGGCTAAACTGAATGTGGGACAAGTTCTTTGTGTTTCTCCATGAGCCTTCGCACATAAAATATGAAAATTACTACTAAGTTCCATACAAGCGCATAGCAGTAAAATATTTCTTTCAAATTTAGATAGTTGAAATATTGTACATAACTTATCCAAAGATGATGTTGCTGGCATTGCCTTTGCAGCTAATAATAAAGTTTCTTGCCTAGTATTCTGTTCTTCTTGCCATTCTAGGATACTTTTGTCCCTTGCAGCATGTTTTTCCACCGCACCACGGGCTACTGCTACAGCTGCTAAGATGTAATGATGATTAGCTTCATACCAGTTATCAATATTCATAATCATTTTGATTGGTGACTACCTTATAGTTGATTAAATTGTATCTATTAACACCATTGATGCCTGATAACTAGCAGAAGGTCGATAATGAGTTTGCAATGCTGACCATAACCTAGAGTTATCTTCCATGTTCAAAAATTGTGGAGATAACTTAATATTACCCAATTTTTTTGTTAAATTAGATACATCTATGCTAACTAAAGCTTGTGAAAAAATACTAGATGCATTGACTTCGCAGACATGATTTAAAATACTTTTAATCGTATCCGATGTAATAGTAGGTGTTTGATGCAATAGTTGCATTGCATATCCCAGCAACAGTTCAATTTGAAAATCTTTTGAACCGTAAGCTGTTAATAAATAGTGAAGGTCTAAAGCTAGGGGTGGATGTTTAGGATGTTGATTTTCCCTACTTTTAGAGTATATATCGCGAAACTCTTGAGATATCCAATCTACATTTCTATTTTGTGAAACTTGATAAAGAAAGAGGTTTAGTTGAGCTCTCTCATCAATTCCAACTGAGATTGTGTCAGGTGGTATAGCCGTTACAATTACATCACCAACACTTTTGGCGATCGCATCTCGAACCATTCCATTTTCCAGTATGTGCTTCAGTACTGCTGTCACAGCAGCGATAGAGAGTGCATTACTCATATCATTTTCAAAATAAAATGTATGGAATTATGGTTTCTCAAAACTATTACCATATTCAATGATTTGAAACTTGATATAGGATTCATATTTGATTTTTTCAATAATCAAACCGGATTTCTATAGTTTTGTAAAAACTAGGGAAGAAATTGTGATGATATTCTCAATAGGGTGGAAATTCAATCAATTATTGAGAATTGTTACTAGATTTAGCAAACAACAAATATTTATACTTCAATATTTGAATTTCATGAATTTGTTATCTGCTATTTCTCACTTGTATCCAGTACACCATAAGTCTAAACATTCAAGCTTTCTAGCTTTAAGTTTTAACTTAAAGTATGTACTTTACTCATAAGCCTATCGTAAGTTGAAAGTCTTGTAATTAAACACTTTGAGCCTTGAGTAATGGTCGATTTCTTTCCATCGTATTGTACTAGGAAAAGAGACTTGAGATAGGATTCATATTTGATTTTTTCCATAATCAAACCAGATTCCTATATAATCAATTAGGTTAAACTGAGAAAATTAACTAAATATTACATCAGATATACTTTACCTTACAATTTAAATTACACTTTAAAATATACTTGATTACTGCTTAAAATTGAGCTTAAGATAATAATTTGCAATAAATTAGGAAGGTTGTAATGAGTTCCTCCCATTCCTCAAATCCTTGGCTTGGTCGTCTTGTTGGTGACAATCAACGATATCGTTTGGATCGAAGATTAAGCGGGGGTGGGATGGGAGAGGTATTTGTCGCGATGGATACCCGTGTAGGGCAAGAAGTAGCATTAAAATTGCTCAAAGATACACTAGTTAGTTCATCTGAAATGAGGAAGCGTTTTGAGCGCGAAATAGCAGTTTGTGCAGCCCTGCAAAGCGAACATATAGTGAAAATTAGTGATTGTGGGTTTACCAGTGAAGGTTATCCATTTTATGTAATGGAATATTTGCGCGGACAAACCCTAAGACATTTGATGTTGCAAGAAAAAAGATTATCTGTTGAGAGGACAAAAGCAATCATTTCTCAAGTTTGTAAAGGTTTGCAACTTGCTCATCAGGGAGTTCTTCTACAACAAGAAGGTGGAATGCGAATTAAAGTAATTCATCGTGATTTAAAGCCAGATAATATATTTCTTGTACCTACAGATTTGGGTGAATGGGTAAAAATTTTAGATTTTGGTCTTGCGAAAGTCCGCAATCAATCTGTAGAACAGACAAACTTAACTAAGACATTTGTAGGTACATTTCGTTATGCTGCACCGGAACAGTTACAAAATGATGAAAATCTGGATGAAAGGTCAGACATATACAGCTTAGGACTTTTAATCTATGAAATGCTAAGTGGAGTAGATCCTTTTGGCTTAACAGCCAAAGGTAATAAAGCTAGTGAGACATCTTGGGTACTTGCTCACACACATGAACAACCACTACCATTGCGTTCATCATTATTACAACCTGATAGTGAATATATATCTCCACAGTTGGAAGCTGTAGTAATGAAATGTCTCAGAAAAAAACCAGAAGAACGTTTTGCAACTGTTGATGAACTAAATCAAGCTTTGCAAATTGCAGCTAAATCTCAAAGGGGTAATATTAGTTCCTCCCATATCCCAGATACGCTCATCATTGAACCTTTACAACATAAAGGTTCTAATGATGAAACTATTGCTCGAGCAATAAAACCTACCGCACAAAGTGATGCTGATAGTCATAATTATCAACCACAATCCACACACAATAAAGGTTCCAATGATGAAACTATTTCTCGAGCAATAAAACCTAACGAGCAAGGTTATTCCGGAGAACCACCATTATCGGGGGAT
>NZ_FYBH01000406.1 GCF_900185595.1 Calothrix rhizosoleniae SC01 | reverse complement strand
TCTAAATTCAATTCCCAATTTAAACATTGAGGTTGAAAATCAGCTTCTTGATTATTTATTTTTTCTAGAGGTAAATTCTGCTTGAATAAATTAAAATCACAAAATTTCTGCCAATATTCTATTCCTAATTTAGCTTCTTCTTGTTCAAGAGTTTCATTTTGCCATTCTGCAATATCTGCATATTGTAATGGTTCTTCTTCGCTTTCCTCTATTTGATTACCAACTGCGTAATAATGACTAATTTCTTGAGTTAAATTATTAATCGTAATTGTGTCAGCGTCAAGAGTAGGTAGACTAATAGCTAGTATATGTCGAATCGGTGAAATGATAATGACAGAAAAATATAAAAGTGAATCCTGTGCAAAATCTAAACCCAATTGATTCAATTGGGATGTAATTAGCTGAATTTTTTCTTGCTGTTGTTGAGCATTTAAACTACTTATATCTTGATAATCAATCGATGGTATAATATTATCACTTATCACTTGAAGAGGTATTGTCATTCCAGATAAACAACGGTAATTCGTACGAAGTATTTCATATTTATTGATTACTGTTTGTAAAGATATTTCTAAACTTTTAAAATCAAGATTCCCCTCAATTAAAACTGTCCAAGATACCCGATTGGGTAAACTGCGGTCAATTTGTTGTAATGACCATATATATTTTTGTTGAGGAGAAAGTTTAAATCCTTCAATTATTGGCTTGTCCATATTAACCCTCCATCGCTTCTGGATATTTTGGTAATAATTTAGTCATCAAAAAGCTTGTAATTTTTTTGATTTATTATTTCTCCTTATTTCTACTCTCTGCGTTCTCTGTGTCTGTGCGGTTTTAATTATTCAGATGATAGAAGATTACTGACAGAAAAAATTAAGTCATTCCAACTACAACTTTTCGAGAACCTGTAAATGGTTTGCGTCCATGTGCTGCTAATATATT
>NZ_FYBH01000055.1 GCF_900185595.1 Calothrix rhizosoleniae SC01 | reverse complement strand
TCTTGACGACCTGCCTTTAAACGCTTTCACTACTTGAGATATTGAGTGATGCGGGTCATACTCAACCAATAAATGAATATGGTCAGGAGCAACATAAGAGTGCTTGATAATCCATTTTTTATCACTGGCAACAGACTGAAATATCTCAATACATCGTAATTTTAACTTTTCGTTATTAGCAAAAACCCTCCTACGTCTACATGGTATCCAGACCAGATGAACAGTAGCCAATCCGATTGCATGATTGTAGTGATTATATACAGATTTCATGTAGATGAGTATTGATTATCTACACTGTCAATGGTATCATAACTACATGAGAAGTATGAAGTTTAAACTATATCAGCACAAAAGAAACAGATTCCTCAAGGGCATGATTAACGCCAGTGGGGTAATCTACAATCATTGTATTGCCTTGCATAAACGTTACTATCGAATGTGGGGTAAACACTTAAGCTGTGCAAAACTTCAATCTCACGTTGCTAAATTAAGAAAGCGCAATCGGTTCTGGCAAACAGTGGGTTCTCAAGCAGTACAAGATATTTGCCAACGCATTGAAAAAGCCTACCAGTTATTTTTCAAATATAACAACACGGGAGCTAGACCACCAGGATTTAAGAAAGTTAAAAAATATAAATCATTCACTCTTAAACAAGCTGGTTATAAGCTTTTGGGTGGCAACAGAGTAAAGATTGGGAATAAAGTTTATCAGTTTTATCAATCTAGAGAGATTGAGGGAAAAATCAAAAATTTAACTATAAAACGCACAGCTTTGGGCGAATTATTTATGGTTGTGGTTGTTGATGAAGGTAGTAGTTCACAAGTTAAATTCACGACTGGTAAAATAGCGGGATTTGACTTTGGGTTAAAGGCATTTCTCTCTTGCTCAGATGGTACAAAAATTGAGTCTCCCCAATTTTTTAAGCAATCTCTAAACGCTATCAAAAAGGCTAGTAAGCAGCATTCTAGAAAGTTAAAAGGCTCAACCAATCGTGAACGAGCTAGAAAAAACTTAGTACGCAAGTATGAAGATATTTCTAATCGTCGTCGTGATTGGTTTTGGAAGTTAGCACATGAATTAACTGACAAGTTTGATGTGCTTTGCTTTGAAACGTTAAACCTTAAAGGAATGCAGCGTCTTTGGGGTCGAAAAATATCAGACTTAGCTTTGGGTGAGTTTCTACAAATCCTAGAATGGGTTGCCAAAAAGAAAAATAAACGGGTTGTTTTTATTGACCAGTGGTATCCCAGCAGTAAAACTTGCTCCAACTGTGGCTACATTTTAGAAAGTTTAGATTTGTCTATTAGAGAATGGCGTTGTCCGAAATGCCAGTCTGTGAATGCCAGAGACGAAAACGCTGCACGCAATATTCAAATGGTTGGGGCATCATCCATTGGGTTAGGTGATGTAAGTCGGCTAAGAGCTGCAATCACTGCTTGAGCCCAGAATCCCCGCAATAGAATTGCGGGGAGTATGTCAAGTCCTATTCTCGGAGATTTCAGCAGTATTATCTGTTTTAAAGCGGCAATTGTGGGTATTGAAGATGCTTTAGGAGAAAAAGCTGCCGCGATCGCTTTTACCGCAGCAGGTCGCAGTCGAGGTAAGCATTTAGTGCAAGAATTAGGGTTGGCTGGTTCTTCTATATCTTTGTCAGATGCCATTGAGCAAATCAGGTTGGCTTTAGGTGAGGATGGTACTCGTCTATGTATAGTGGAAAAATTAATCCAAGATACAGATGTGATCAAGGTTTATACTAGTGAAACCTTATGTTCTGCTGGTGAGCCTCAAGGTTCCCTACGTAAATGTACTTACACATTAGGGGCTGTATGGGGAGCACTAGAACAAATTATGGATCAGCGTTTGCGAGGACAACATACTGAGTCAGTACTTCGTGGTGGTGATTATGATGTGTTTGAATTTCAACCACTAAGATAAATAAAGCACAACCGAGCGCAAGTAATAAGTATAGTAATTTCAAATAAAAAACAGATAATTCCTATTAGAGGTAGAACCCCTAACAAATCCTGTGGTGTGGGCATCTTGCCCGCTTTTTGTGTAAATGGAGCAAGTGCTGCCACTACGGAAATTAATTGGAATAACTATAATAAGTAATAAGTTTACTTTTCATAGGTTTGGTGCTTCAACAATGTCTTAACGTATATGCGTAGTGCTTGCTATATATCGGTGACAAGTGCGACCTACTTCCGCGTCCAGGAATTGTCAACAAGGGGGTTTGGGTTAGTTGAGACGGTGATTGCTAGTGCCTTTGAAGAAGCATCCCAACCTAATTTAACCGTATTCACCTATAGTTTCCCTGGATCCAATGCTTGCTTTTTTCTCCCTAGCATTAGACTTCTTTTTAAGACGCAGGCTAACCCAGATCAATTGCTTCAGAGGTAAGGGTACTTCTGAGTGCAATCCTGCTGCAATTTCTTCAAAACTTTTAATTGAACCAGGATAAGTAAAAACTCGCCATTTTTCTTTAGCAAGGCAGGTAAACAAAGCAGATTCTTCGAGTAGGTAGGTTATCGCTTGGTGCTTGTGTCTTTGGAGAAACTCGTCTGCTTGCCCTTCTTCTGTCTGTTCTATCCTGTTCAAATAGCCATAGGCAAAGGATTCTACCATCCTTTGGAAAGATTCATCTTTTCGATAAAGACTCTGAAATTCCTGATAATAAGCCTCAAAGTCAGATTGCTTTTCGATCTGGGAAGCCAATCTAAACTCGAAACAACAGCTTTGGGAATATTGCTCAAATAAAAGATAGTTCTGATTGAGAAATTCCTGTCCAGCATCAAGTGCTTTCAGTCTAGCTTCATCACCTTTAATCTCTCTGCTTCTAATCTCTATCGTAAGTCGATATACACTGTCGCCAACTAGAACTATGCAAGCTGTGAAGTGTTTGCTAATCCATTTAATTGAGGCTTCAAGTCGCTGGCTATCGACAAAGTTTTTGCTTCCTAAACTAATGATGAAAACACATTGTTGATACTCAGATAGAGAACTACGTAGTTTCTGAGGGAAAACATTAGCCAAACTTGCTTTGTACCGATGAACCTGGATTTTATTAGTAGTAGATTGAGTCAACTTTAATTCGCATTTCTTCAAATAGATCGCTTTGCTTATTTTCGATTGAATCTGATTCAAGTGTTCTAGGGACAGTTGATTCCAGTCAAAATTTTCAATTATCGTTTTCTCGTCCCTGTAACTACTCATTTTGATAAATGTTTTTGACATCATAGACTTCTCCGAAAAAGAGATATTAATCTTGATTACACAAGAGTTTTATATTCTTTTTCGGAGATTTCTAGTATATTAAATTCGATTCCTCATTTGTTATTCTCCGTTTCAAATCTCAGTTTCAAATAAACTAAGCCGTAGTCGTTCGGTTGCATCTTCAAGTTCCGCTAGGGACTCAAGGCTAGCAGCTATGTTGCGCTCAATTCCTAACATTTTTGCTGCCTTAGTTACAGATGCTTTTTCTTTTTCATGGTAGCTGCCATCGGCTCGGCACATCTTGATTGCTTGGTACAACATGGTTCGGCGAAAATTCAGAGGAAAATCATAACTGATTTTACCCAATAGCTCTTCCAGGTTCGCACTTTTCCAATCGAATTTGCGGAGGGTTTCAATGTACTCTTCAGGATCGGTCAGCAAATTTCTTTGCTCGTCAATATACCACTGGAATTCTTGTTCTGCTAATTCCCCATCTGCTCCAGCAATCGCCATTAAGGAACCGCCGTAATTCACCGCGACCTCAAAATCAACTGGTTTGGTAAGCCCATACGTAATCTCAGCATATTTGGTCGGTTGAAGAGGTTTTCCACTTGTCATTTTGATTTCCTTGGAATTATTGAATATTCTGAAACACTGTAAATTGAATTCTTAGTTAAGTAAATAGGCGCAAACCAATACTAAATATGTAATAAAATATACAAATAATGAAATCCTAATATTGCTTGATTACACTACGTTTCACTCGCTGCGGACATAGTTATCAATTTTTCCACTGACCTTACTAATTACCAATTAACATTTCCAATTCTTTTCTCACCAATAAAGGTGAATATCCGATCGCAAAAGCTTGAGAACTATCCAAAGATACATCGGCTGGTCGAGGTGCAGCCATTTTCACATCTTTTTGGTGACAGGCTGTAATTTTTTCTGGTGATAATTCCAAGATATCTACTAATAAGCGACCAAAATCATAGCGAGAAATTCTTTCTGTGCCTCCTAGATGGAGAATGCCTGGGAATTGTTTTTCTAAAGCTAATAATAGACCCTTGGCTGCGGTTGTTCCACTGACAGGAGTACGAAACTCATCGATAAATAAATTTAATGTTTTCCCTGATTTTAGGGTGTGAATAAATGGTTGTAAAAAGCTTTGAGCTGTGGGTGTTGCCCTACCAAACATTAATGGCATTCGACAGATGGTTGTTAGGGGATAAATTTTTCGCATCCCTTGTTCAGCCATGACTTTCTGTTCTCCATAAATACTAATAGGAGATACGGGGTCTGTTTCTTTATAAGGTGCATTGCAACCATCAAACACTAAGTCAGTGGATGTAAATAAGCAAGGTATGCCATAATCTGCACACAGCCCAGCAATATTACAGCTAGCCTTCACATTAATTAAATCGGATTCTTGGGGATGGGTTTGGCAAAAATTTGGCTGGGAGTGGGCTGCTGTATGAATTACGGCTGCGGGTTGAATCTGACTAAATATGCCTTTTAACTCTTGAATGTCTGTTAAGTTAACTGACAACATCTTGACATTTGGTATATCAAGGTAGTGGGAAAAATAAGTGCCATAAACTTGCCATTTTGACTTTGCTAATTGACACAAATGCCATCCGAGAAACCCACTTGCACCTGTAATTAATAATTTTTTCATCCTTTAATATTCTGTTTTATCTACTGTCTGAGACCAGAGTTGGAAAGCTGATAAGGCTTCCTGTCTCATCATTTGAACCATTGGCAATTGCCGCTCGCCTATAGGTAGATCTAGTTCTTGATAAATAAATTGGTCGTCAAAATCAATATCCGCAGCATCGGCTTTAGTATTGGCATAGTACACCCGATCTAACCTCGCCCAGTAAATAGCACCCAAACACATGGGACATGGTTCACAACTGGTGTAGAGTTCGCAACCATTGAGTTGGAAAGTTTGTAGTACTTGACAAGCTTGACGAATTGCCATAATTTCGGCATGAGCCGTAGGATCGTTGGTGGATGTTACCTGATTATGAGCTTTGGCAATAATTTCTCCATCTTTGACAATTACTGCCCCAAAAGGGCCTCCTTGACCAGATTTTACACTTTTGATCGACAAAGCGATCGCTTCTTGCATAAACTGACTATTTGCTTGAGCCATCTGTTTGTCCATTCAATCGTAATTGCCCATACTGTATCTTAACGAAGTCAGCGATCATAGGGGACACAAGTACGGCAAACGAAACAATAGGGCTAATAAAAATTAGGAGTTTTTATGAGTTGGACAAAAGTTCTAGCCGAAGGTGCATTATCACCAGGAGAGCGACAAGTAGTTAATGTTGGCGATCGCAAAATTTTAGTCTTGAACCATGAGGGTAAACTTTATGCAGTTGATAATGTCTGCCCCCATTTAAAGTTGAAGATGAAAAAAGGCAAAATTACCCCCGATGGTTCCATTGTTTGTCCTTGGCATCGTAGCCAATTTGAATTGTGTAGTGGTGAGGTAAAACAATGGACTCCTTGGCCTCCTGGTGTTGGTAAAGTTATGGGTATGGTATCCCAACCAAAGCCATTGCCTGTTTTTCCTATCCGTGTTGAAGAGGGAAGTATCTGGGTAGAAGCATAGTCTTTTAAGAGATAACAAGATCGCAAACTTATTGGTAAGGGACGCAGGGGGCACTCACAAGGGGGACAAAGGAAACTAGAAGACAGGTAGACAAGGAAGATTTTTCAACGGTTTAATAGGCTTTTGGACAAGTTTGTATTTTTGGAAACCGTACTTATTTTGGGTCGGTTTTCCTCCCTTGTCTACTTTACCTCCTTGTCCTAAAAGTCTTCTACCATTTCTCTAAATCCTGGCTACAGATAATTCTCCCCCTGCTCCCTGCTCCCTACTCCCTACTCCCTACTCCCTACTCCCTACTCCCTACTCCCTTGCTGCCTTGACTAATATTTTCGATCTACTGACAATATCACACATGCCGTGCCCGATGATTTTTCCCTTAAAATAATACAACTGTTCTATCAAGATAATTAAAGCGGTAGTATTATTAAGGATTGTTTCCTGCCACCGTCTTACCCTGCTAATATGTCAAAAACCAAGCTAGACCCATCCCTCAATGGACATATTTCTCACACTGACGATAGTCAAAATACGATTCGGATTCGGGGTGCAAGGCAGCATAACCTGAAGAATATTGATTTGGAATTGCCCCGCGATCGCTTGATTGTGTTTACTGGAGTATCGGGTTCTGGGAAGTCTTCCCTGGCATTTGACACAATTTTTGCTGAGGGACAGCGTCGCTATGTAGAGTCCCTGAGCGCCTATGCACGGCAATTTTTGGGACAAATGGATAAACCGGATGTGGAAGGGATTGAAGGGCTGAGTCCGGCGATTTCCATAGACCAGAAGTCCACTTCCCATAACCCCCGTTCCACGGTGGGGACGGTGACGGAAATTTATGACTATCTGCGGTTGTTATTTGGACGGGCTGGAGAACCACATTGTCCCATATGCGATCGCTCTATTGCTCCCCAGACCATTGATCAAATGTGCGATCGCATTTTTGATTTACCGGATCGTACCCGGTTCCAGATTCTTGCGCCGGTGGTGAGGGGGAAGAAGGGAACCCAGAGGAAGTTGTTATCTAGTTTGGCTGCCCAAGGTTTTGTGAGGGTAAGGGTTGATGGGGAAGTACGGGAATTATCGGATTCCATTGAGTTGGATAAAAATTTGACCCACACCATTGAGGTGGTAATTGACCGCTTGGTGAAGAAAGAAGGGATTCAGGAGCGTTTGGTAGATTCCCTTTCCACCTGTTTGCAACAATCTTCAGGTATTGCGGTAATCGATATTATCAAAGATACTGAGAATCAAGAATTACCTGAAGAGTTGGTGTTTTCCGAAAACTTTGCCTGTCCGGAACATGGGGCAGTCATGGAAGAATTATCACCCCGGTTATTCTCCTTTAACTCTCCCTATGGTGCTTGTCCCCATTGTCATGGTATTGGTACCTTAAAAAGATTTTCCCCAGAATTGGTCATCCCCGATGTAAATGCTCCTATGTATGCGGCGATCGCTCCTTGGTCTGAAAAGGAAAATTCCTATTATTTGGATTTAGTGTATGCTTTGGGACAGGCTCATGGGTTTGAGTTGCAGACTCAGTGGAAAAATTTAACCCCGGAGCAGCAAGGGATTGTTTTGCATGGAGAGGAAAAAACTCCAGAGGCACGCAAGACCAAAAACTTTCAAGGGGTGTTGCCAATTTTACAGAGGCAATATGATGGGGGTTCGGAATTAGTTAAGCAAAAGTTAGAACAGTATTTAATCGATCAACCATGTCCAGTGTGTGGTGGCAAGCGGTTGAAGCCAGAGGCTTTGGCGGTAAAGTTGGGACAGTACGGTATATTAGAATTAACAGGGGTATCTATTGAAGATTGTCGAGAGAGAATTGATAATTTACAGTTGAGTCCTCGACAAATGCAGATTGCAGACTTGGTATTACGGGAAATTCGCGCCCGGCTGCAATTCCTTTTGGATGTGGGGTTAAATTACCTGACTTTGGATCGTCCAGCTATGACCCTTTCCGGGGGAGAAGCCCAGCGCATCCGTTTAGCCACCCAAATTGGTTCTGGGTTGACAGGGGTATTGTATGTATTAGACGAACCCAGCATTGGCTTACATCAACGGGATAATGCCCGGTTACTGCAAACCTTAAACAGATTAAGGGATTTGGGTAATACCTTAATTGTAGTGGAACATGATGAAGAAACTATTCGTGCTGCCGATTATATCGTAGACATTGGGCCCCATGCAGGTATTCATGGGGGGGATATTGTCTCTGCGGGGAATTTGCAGACATTGTTAGATGCAGAAACTTCCTTGACTGGTGCATACTTATCGGGACGCAGAGCCATAGCAACTCCAGCTCAAAGAAGGAAAGGAAACGGGGTTAATTTAATTATCGAAAATGCCCACCGCAATAACCTCAAGAATATTAATGTCAGTATTCCCTTGGGTAAACTTGTTACCGTCACGGGGGTATCTGGTTCCGGTAAATCTACCTTAATTAATGAACTTCTTTACCCTGCATTACAACACCATCTACTGAAAAGAGTCCCCTTACCCAAAGAAATTGATGCAATTAAGGGATTGGGAGCAGTTGATAAAGCCATTGTTATTGATCAATCCCCCATCGGTAGAACACCTCGTTCTAATCCAGCTACTTATACTGGGGTATTTGATGCCATTCGGGAAGTCTTTGCCCAAACCATAGAAGCGAAAGCACGGGGTTATAAGCGGGGACAGTTTTCTTTTAATGTTAAAGGTGGACGCTGTGAGGCTTGTAGTGGACAAGGTGTAAATGTGATTGAAATGAACTTTTTACCCGATGTCTACGTACAGTGTGAAGTATGCAAAGGTGCTAGATATAACCGGGAAACCTTACAGGTGAAGTATAAGGGTAAATCTATTTCCGATGTGCTGAATATGACGGTGGAAGAAGCGTTAGACTTTTGCCAAAATATTCCCAAAGCGGTGAAGAAGTTGCAAACTTTAGTAGATGTGGGTTTGGGTTATGTGCATTTAGGACAACCAGCAACTACTTTATCTGGTGGGGAGGCGCAACGGGTGAAATTAGCCACGGAGTTATCCCGTCGCGCCACAGGGAAAACCCTTTATTTAATTGACGAACCCACCACAGGTTTATCTTTTTACGATGTGCATAAGTTATTGGATGTATTGCAGAGATTGGTGGATAAGGGTAATTCTATTTTGGTGATTGAGCATAATTTAGATGTGATTCGTTGTGCCGATTGGGTGGTAGATTTAGGGCCAGAAGGTGGGGATAAAGGTGGGGAAGTGATTGCTGTGGGTACGCCGGAAGAGGTGGCGCAGAATCCCCAGTCTTATACGGGTAAGTACTTAAAGCAGGTGTTGCAGCAGTATCCAGCTTAACGAGGGAGCAGGGAGTAGGGAGTAGGGGGAGTGAAGCAAGTTACAGTTTCATCCCCCACATCATGTGATTATTTTTCTCTGATCGCAAGAAAGTTAAAATTTAGCAAAATTCCTGGTAATATTGAATTCTCAAGAATTAGTTGTTTAAAAGATACTGAATAATAATAGAATGGCAAAGTTTTTGTCAATTTAATTTGTATGGTTCACCGTCGTTTGGCGAAGCTGCTACACAAACTATTACTAAGGGATGATGTAGCAATTTATCGTCAATTATTGATTTGTTTATGCTTGTGTTTAGGTTTAGGTCTGATATTCATTGGGAGAGAACAATCTATACACCAATCTCAAATCCAAAAAACTACTGGGAATTGCGGCGCTGTCAACACTGCGATTAAATTACCAACACCTGTAAAAATTGCTGAAGTGGTTGTAGACTCAGGTATCAGCCGTACTGCTCCTAGTGATGAAGCTACAAGACTCACACCCTTACCCAAAAACACAAAAGCAACAATCACATCCACTAAAGGAGATTGGTTGCGCCTCGATTATGGAGCTTGGATTCATCGTCAAGAAACGCGGACTTTCATCAGTAATACTTCTTCTGAATCATTCGCTTGTGATATTTATTACCGTAAATTAGAAGCTAAGACTGAGGTCATATTTCCTTTACAAACTCCCGTACCCATCAGCGTCAAACAGGGCGATCGCATCTTTACTTTAACTCTGCATAATACCACTGCTAAGAATAAGATTATGCCCATCAACAATAATCCGATTATTTCCCGGATTTTTTGGCAGCAGGAGAAGCCTAAGAGAGTAAAGTACACTTTTAATCTCAAAAATTCCCAGCAATGGGGTTACAAACTGAAATATGACGAAAATAATCTAATCTTGACCCTGCGTCATTCTCCATTTACACCCACATTTACCCCTATTTCTGGCATTAGTGGACCATTGTCTGGAATTAAGATTGTCCTCGATCCTGGACATGGAGGGATAGATTCTGGAGCCAAAAGTCAGGACGGTTATTTGGAAAAGGACATTAACTTAATCATGGCGAAGTTATTGCAAGAGCAGTTAATGTTACGAGGAGCAATGGTATATTTAACTAGAGAGGATGACATCCAATTATCCTTAGGGGAACGAGTAGCTAGAATTAACAGCATTGAACCTGCGATCGCTCTTTCTATTCATTACAACCATACTGGTACTAAGAAAATTAGTCAAAAGAGACAAGGTATAGGTACCTACTGGTATCATCCCCAGTCGTTGGGATTGGCAAAATTTTTACAACAGTATGTGGTCAAAAATTTAGGTAGACCTGGGGATGGGGTACGTTGGAAAAATCTGGCATTAGCACGCCCTACAGTCGCTCCATCTGTATTGTTAGAACTGGGTTTTCTCAGTGATATGGAAGAAGTACAATGGATTGTAGATTCCCAAGAACAGCAGAATCTATCTATAGTTTTAGCAGATAGCATTGTGGAGTGGTTTAGTAGCACCCGTTGATACAGGAATAGCTGGACTGGCAAGTCAAACCATCTTTTTCTAATGCCGCCCTAACGATATCATGAAATAAATCACGAGCCATATATGCAAAAAATAATTGTCAAGCGATCGCTTAATATCTACTCTTCTTAATATACAAGGTTGGATGGAGCGGTAAGCGGAGCTATGCCGAAGGCTTATCGCACAACCCAAAATGATATCCAGAAATACAAGGGTTGTACTTTATTTAATCCACATTCCTAAAAGCGATCGCTCAATGTCTATTCCCCAGTTTATAACACCAGAATAGAGGGATGATCGCAAAGATTACTAGTTACGAACAATCGTACCAGTATGCCAGCACACAAATTACGGATTTGGGCGCAAGCAAGCCTTGCGCCCCTACATTACAACCCCTCATCTTACCTTTGACTTTTGATTAACCTTCCTTCCCTCCATCACTCCTTCCCTCCATCACTCCTTCCCTCCATCACTCCATCACTCCATCACTCCATCACTCCTTCACAACGCATCCCGTCCTCTCCCTCGCCTGGGGATGGGTAACAAAATAGTCCTCCAACCAATCACACCCCCGCGCCAGCAATTTATCCAAACTTTCCACCCGCCACACCCGGGCTGTTTTGTCAGATGAGGCGGTGACAATGCGCTGACCATCGGGGCTAAAGCTGGCGTAGTAGACCCTGCCCTGATGACCTTGGAGGGTTTGCAGCAAATTATCATTGATGTCCCACACCCGGGCT
>NZ_FYBH01000194.1 GCF_900185595.1 Calothrix rhizosoleniae SC01 | reverse complement strand
TGAACTGGGCTACTTGCCCTACCTTGTTCGTAAGCTGTACCCGTTTCTATCCGTTTAGCTTTGAGAATGAAGCGGGCTATCGTGCCCTAGGGAGATTCATAAGCATTGAATCCATGACAAAAAAATTACCGAAGATACTGGGCATTGATGTTAGCAAAGCCTCAGTTTCCTGTTGCCTTTTGGAGTCCCGCCCGGAGAATCCAAGAGAATTTTATTATACCTATCCGTTTGATAAATTCAACGCTGATAGTGTTGGGGTCAAAGCACTACTAGCTTTAACGCCAGATATCGCCATACTTGAACCCACGGGGACTAACTATTCTAAAATTTGGATTTCTCACCTAGACCGCGCTGGGGTGGAAGTAAAACTAGTTGGTCATAGGGAGTTGAAAAATTACCGTTCTTACCAACTTAACCTGCCAGATAAAGATGATGATGCAGATGCACTTGCCCTAGCTTGTTATGGGTTTGACTATGCTACGGATAAACTAAGGTTTGTCCGTCGTCGCCACCCCACAATCCAGAGGGTTAGGGAATTAATTTTACGACTCAACCATCTTAACCGCGTACAATCCCCTATTATCAACCGTGCTAGGCAGGACTTAGCATGGCAGTTCCCAGAGATAGCCAACACTAGAAGCATTCGCAGTCCCAACAAAGACACCCCGTTGATGTGGGGGTGGTTAGCTGGTATCAGGAAATCAAATCATTATGACCGGAAGTATGCAAACAGTTGTGGACTGGGGATAACTGGAACCGTGAGATGGCACGCTCAGAGGATTTGCAGCATTGAGCAAGAACAGCACGCCATAGAAATAGAATTGTCTGAATTGCTTATACAGCCGATATTCAAACCCTACCAACGGGTGTTCGATGACTTTGGGTTTGGGTTGCGTTTGCGCTGTACAATTCTCTCTCAAATATTCCCGTTAGGGGATTTTTTGACAGCTGACGGGCAACCGGAAATCAAACGATTGAGAGGTCGTGTATCTGGCAAACCCACCAAGCGCCATCTCTCACTACGGAGATTTCAAAAAGCTTTAGGTGTAGCACCATCACAAGAATCTTCTGGTGACTCCCAAAAAATCAAAATTGTTGGTGGTAGTGCTATCTGCCGTAGAAGCTTATGGCAATGGGTTTTTACCAGAGTTGAAGTTAGAAAATCTCGGATGACAAATAAAATTGGTGTCCTACTTGGGGAATATTTGGATACACAAAAACGGGAAGGTAGACCAGTCCAACTGGTGCGATCGCGTACTACTGCACGAGCAGTAAAACTATTATTTCCTAGATTGGTGAACGAATTAAATTGCGATGGTCGTCTAGAATGAACAAGGAAATTTAGGTTAAACCTTGTGCTACTGGATCGGCAAAAGCTACAAACGATTCTAGGAAAGGAGCGTAAATCTGCTTACTTACCATTTTCCCTGCATATTTTAGAAACAGTTTCTTCTACTAATCACATTCTCTGGGATTTAATCGATCAAGGAGCAGAACCCGGATGTGTGGTTATTGCCACTCAGCAAACAGCAGGTAAAGGACAATGGGGTCATCAATGGATATCTTCAACGGGAGGATTATATCTTTCCCTAGCTATCGATCCCCAACAATTGCCTGCCAAAGATAGTTACCAGTTAACATTAGCTAGTGCCTGGGGTGTAACTCAGCAATTGCGAAATTGTGGAATTAATCTAGCTATCAAATGGCCAAATGATTTAGTACTCGAACAGCGTAAACTAGGGGGAATTCTCACAGAAACTAAAATACATCAAGGAATAATTACCAAAGCATTGATTGGCATTGGTGTCAACTGGAAAAACCCAGTGCCAAAAACTGGCATCAATTTGGAAATGTGGCAAGCTGGTAAACAGCAACTACTAATTCCTAGTCTGGAAGTTTTGGCTGCTCAAGTTTTACTGGGAATAGAATCCGGTATACAGTGCCTTTTTCAAGAAGGAGTGAATATATTAATGTCCCACTATATGCAACTACTAACGAACATTGGCGAGCGCATATGCGTCAATAATTCAATTGGAACTGTAGTTGGTGTGACTCACACAGGGGAGCTTCATATACATATGCAGACCGATGATAGTAGATTGGGCAGAAAACCGGAAATTTACATGCAGCCCGGTACAATTAGTCTGGGCTACCGGCAATCTTCTGATTAAATTTATAATTTTTTGTTCAAAAATTATAAATTTAACAGATAAATTACTGAGACAATTTTGTATAAGCTCATTCAACACAACACCAGAAAACAAATGACGCAGCGCAATCAATATTCCCATAAAAGGTTGCACCAATCATGGCAGCACTCCATACCAATGCAGGGTGTCTGTTGGCTGAGTAGCTTTAGCTTACTTAGCAATGGTTTGGTGTTTGCCCAAACTAAACCAACAGCTATAGATAACATTGTTCCCACTGCGGCGAATATACAACCAGTAGTAGTCAAGAAACCATTAAAAAAAGGTAAAATTACTCCCCCTACTCAGAGTAGTAAACAAAAATCGACTTTCGCCCAGCGTCGAGCCAGACTGCGCCAATTACTCAAAAAAAGAGCTACTAATTCTACAAAACCAGTTAATGGTTCTACTCCCAAGCCAAGGGTAGCACCTAAAAAGTTCAAATCCATTGTGGAAGCCAATGTTTCGCCAACTAGAAGCATCAAAGCTTCCCCAACTGGAAATGTCATTAAACAAAATAGCCCAAAAGTTAAGATAACTGCGCCAATCATTTCACCGTCTGTCCCCAAGACACCGACCACAGTAAATAAGCCAAGAATTAGTCCCAAGGTCGGTAGATCCACACCAACCAAATCCAAGGACTACAATAATACCTATATTGATCCCACAAATTACAATTCTGCCACCAAGAAGAATAATCAAGCACCACGTGTAATTCTCACAGAGCGTGGTAGTCATTGCCGTGCTACATCAACTAAAGGACAAGGTATTACTATAAGCAACTGTGTTAAAGCTCCTATTAGTAATACCAGAAATCAAAATATTGCTAATTCTCAGAATAAACCAACTTCTCAAAAAACACCTAGTTGGTTAAGAAAAAGTCAAACTTCCCGTTTAGCCACTGCAACACCTGTTAAGCGCAGTGTTGTTCGCAGGGTAGGGAAAACTAGATGGCGTTCCAATCGGAGCAATCGAATCAAGAGATGGAATACCGCTCAGGTAGCTACTAGTGTTACCAAAAATTCCATTCGCGCCAATAGATTTATTCCCACTCCCAGGAATTTCATGTCCACCCAAGTTAGTAATACACCCATTGCTCCCAAAGGTGGAATGTTAGACCTACCAATCACGGCGGACAATACAGCACCACTGCCTAGCACCGTTGCTTACAATATACCTCTAGCGAAAACCTTGCCCAAGATTGCCTATAGTTTGCCTAATATTGCTTATGGTAATGGTCAAGGATTTATGTACCCCGTTTCTGTCCCATCACGAATTACTTCCTTGTTTGGTTGGCGGATACATCCCATAACTGGTGATCGCCGATTCCATGCTGGTACTGATCTTGGTGCAGAAATGGGAACTCCTGTTTTAGCTGCTTACACTGGTAAAGTGGAGATTGCTGGTTGGGTTGGTGGCTATGGCATGACTATAATTCTCAATCATGGCAATAAACAACAAACTCTCTACGGACACCTATCGGAAATATTAGTGCAACCTGGAGAAAAAATAGAAAAAGGTATGGTAATTGGGCGAGTTGGTAGTACTGGTAACTCCACAGGACCTCACCTACACTTTGAAGTTCGTCAATTAACATCACAGGGTTGGGTTGCGACTAATCCAGGCCCTTATTTAGAAAATGGTTTGCAGCAGTTAATGCAATCTTTGCAAACTGCTCAAAACCCTGAATAGTCTAGATTTTTAGTTGGATTAAAGGATAAGGGGAAAATTTACCCTTTATCCTTTGTTTTTTGTTTATGAGTTTGCCAATTCCTCTAATACCATTTTGGATTTTATATTTTAGATTTTGGATTGTGAAAGAGTTATATGAAATACTTAAATGTCTGCTACAAATGAAGCATCTAAAATAGCGTTTCATCTGGTATTTATAACATTATTTTTTGTATTTCATATTACTACATAGAGTTTGCTGAAGAACTTATTATTTATTACTTAACTTATTGCTTTCTGATTCTGTAAGGCTACCGCGTTTAATTTGTTCTGCTTCCATAGCCGCAAATAAAGCTTGAAAATTTCCTTCACCGAAACCAGATGCTTGAAAACGGCGCTCAATCAACTCCAAAAAAAAGGTTGGTTGTTCAAATATGTGCTGAGTAAAAATTTGCAATAATAAAGCCTGGGGTATTTCTGGATGCCAATCCACTAAAATTTCTTGTTGAGCGATCGCTTGCAATTCTTCAGGGGAGAGAGAAAATCCTGGACGCTGTTTTAGTTGTGAGTAGTAGGTTTGGGGAACAGAGAGAAAAGATAAACCCCTGTATCGAGATTGAGCGATGGCTTGAATAACATTACTAGTTTGTAAAGCAATATGTTGCACTCCTGCACCCCGGTTAACATCCAAAAATTCTTGTATTTGGGAATTTACAGTGGTGGGTTGATTAATTGGTAATTGCACATTCCCTTGAGGTGAAACTAAAACTTGACTATGCAAAGCCGAGCGTTCAGTTTGAATATTAAATATCTGTCGGGGTTGCAAATGGAATATTTTTTGATACCAAGCCACCACAGATGGTAAATTACCTGCTTCCACATTTAGTACTATATGGTCGATCGCATGAAAAATAGGAAATAGATGCAAGAGGTTTGCTTTTATAGCAACATTAGCCTCATTTCGGGGATTTTGCCTATGTTTTATGTTTGAGGATGGTCTTTCTATCAATGTGTGAGTTAATGAACCCCAAGCAGAAATTTTCCCCCATTTGTAATAGTTATCACCTGGTTTAGATTGTTGGATTGGTTGTAAAATTTTGGCTCCATTAGCTTGAGCTAAAGTCATGGTGGCTCTTATGTCTTCTACAACAAATGCCACATCAGCTACACCGGGGGGATGTTGGGAAAGAAATGTGGCTACTGGACTAATGGGTAAAAGTGGAGAAGAAAAGACAAAATTAATAGAACCACTAGTGACGGCTTCAGTCCAGGTATGGGAAAAATTATTATGAGTTGTGACCGACTGAAATCCGAGGTGGTGAGCAAACCAATCTCGCCACACTGAAGCATCTTCTACATAGAAGTGGATATGGTCGATTCTCATCAGTTATAAAAATCCAGCACAACAGCTTATATTATTTGGGATTTTAGATGATTAAGCTTACCATGTGATAGATTATGCTGATGCTTTGACCCTAGAGTCGCCCTTAAGAGATACTTGCCAGCGATCGCCTATTTTCTGTAGCGTAAAAGAATCACAGGAATGGAGAAAACCAAGGAAATTAGCATCTAAATCTAACTTTTCCATCACTTTACTCACAGGTTGACCATACTTTTGATGAAATTTACCACTTAAGGTGTCAATCGGAATATATTTATGAGTCGTTTTAGTAACTAATGCACTGACAATTTTGACTAGTATTTGTTCTAAATCAGATTGATTTTTCATCTTGATTTTAGAATTATGAGGCATCTTAAATAAAGCCACATAGGTTTCATTCTTGTCTGGGATATAATGTAAAACCAAATCAGAATTTTCTGCAAAAATATCCTTAGCTGTTTTCCCAGGAAAATGGTGAGATACCACTTCATTAATATCAACTAGATATTTTTTAGCAAATATTTTCGAGATTCTAGATAGTTTGATCCACTGATTTATATTTCTGTTTGCTTCGATAGTAATTATTTCTTTTACCTGGTGTAAAACTTTTTCAATGGAAGGTACAATTGAATACATTTGCACCTCGTTTTTTTGAGTATTAATAACTTTAATATTGTTGGCTTTTTGACTAACATGATAGACTAAAATTCCATTTTTTTGGAGTTGGTTACATAAGCGAGTCATCACGTGATCGCCAGAGCAAACAAATACTTCTTGTACTTGAGAATAATATTTTGGAAGTGAGACTCCAAAAGCAATTATTTTATCATCAGCAGTATCTTTACTAGCTGGTACATGAATTAAATCATAGCCTCTTTGATGAAGTTCAATATCTTTTTTTCCCATAGACTGCCAATTGGCAAAGGCAATTTTCACTTGTAATTGGTAATTACTCACCTGATGCAAAAATTTTTCTGCTTCTACACTAAGTTGTAATTTTTCTGCATCTAATAGTAAAATTGCCATCCCATATTTTCCCTCAGGATGATTATTTTTAACACAATTAAATGACTTATAATCATCAAGAGTATCTGGGATAGAATCGTCATAATTTGATTTATATGTGCTCCCATTATTAACTAATTTTGGAGAATTTAATTCATCCTTATTCGGATTGAGGCGATTAATTTTTGCTAGTAAAGTAACTAATATGGGAGACTCAAAAGAGTTTGGAGTTAAAAGAGCTTGTAAGAATTTTCTGAGTTGTTTAAGTAATGCCTGCCAATCTACAGCTATTCGCAGCATTTTGATTAATTTTCCAGCCAAATTCTCTTGGTTACGACTGCTATGCCACGGAATATTTCTGTACTTTTCAAGTAATAGATCTGGCTGCTGTTCATGAATAAAAATAACTGTTTGGCAAACATAAGAGCCAATTTTTTTGAGCAAGGCAGAATCATATTTAGTCCGCGAACAGTCCATAATAAACTAAAGTACAGCAAGTAGTACATCCCGGCTCTAACCATCATTATAGATGGTGATTTAATTATGTTATATCTGGGGAGTAAACTATCTGAAAACTGTATAAATACTTAAGAAAAATGATGTGAATACTTCTGGTAATGAAGAATGGTAAACAAAATTTTTGTGATTCTTCACTACATAATTATGAAACATTATTAACTAGAAATAGAATCATGTCCTTAAATATAGGGCTAGGTGCAAGTAATAACTG
>NZ_FYBH01000311.1 GCF_900185595.1 Calothrix rhizosoleniae SC01 | reverse complement strand
CTTACGCTCAAAGCTTACGAAAATCAAGATGTACCTTTTGAGCAAGTAGTAGAAGCATTACAACCACAGCGCGACCTAAGTTATTCTCCCTTATTTCAGGTGGGATTTTCATTAGAAAATGCACCATTAAGTGAAGTTGAGTTAACTGGTATAACTTTAAGTCAGTTAGAGCAGGAAAGTACAACTGCAAAGTTTGATTTAACTTTGTCAATTAGCGAAACTGACCAAGGGCTGGTAGGTAAATGGGAATATAATACTGATTTATTCAATGACTCAACTATTGAGCGAATGATTCAGCATTTCCAGAATTTACTCCAAGGGATTGTGGAAAAACCTGAGCAGAATATAAGTTTATTTACCTTGATATCGAAAGAGGAGCGTCATCAATTATTAGTTGAATGGAATGATACAGCAACGGATTATCCATCTAATAAATGTATTCATCAATTATTTGAACAACAGGTAGAAGAAAACCCCAACGATCTAGCAGTAGTATTTGGAGAACAACAATTAACCTACCAACAATTAAATCAACGAGCCAACCAACTAGCATATCATCTGCAAAGTCTTGGTATTAAACCAGAAGTATTGGTGGGAATTTGTGTAGAGCGTAACCTGGAGATGGTGGTGGGATTATTGGGGATATTAAAAGCTGGTGGTGCTTATGTACCACTCGACCCCAATTATCCTCAAGAACGATTGAGCTATATGTTGGCAGATTCGGGTGTTGGGGTGTTAGTTACTCAGAGCTCATTGTTAGAATCTCTCCCACAGAATAATGCACGGGTGGTTTGTTTGGATAGTGACTGGGGTCTGATTTCCCAAGAGTCCCAAGAGAATTTTGATGCTGGGGTAAATTCCGATAATTTGGCTTATGTGATTTACACTTCTGGTTCTACTGGGAAACCCAAAGGGGTTGCAATTGAACATCATTCTGTATGTAATCTTGCTCAAGCACAAACCAACATTTTTGATGTTACAGCAACTAGCAATGTACTTCAATTTGCTTCTTTTAGTTTTGATGCTTCTGTCTGGGAAATATTGATGGCTTTCACTAGAGGAGCAACACTAATTTTAGGAACACCTTCTCAGTTAATGCCTGGTGATGATTTGAAGCAAATGTTACATGATTATTCTATAACTCATGTAACATTACCTCCTTCTGCTTTAACAGTATTACCGACTGAGGAATTGCCACAACTGGCTAATATAATTGTCGCAGGAGAAGCTTGTCCCTTAGAATTGGCTAGTAAATGGTCAGTTGGTCGTCGTTTCTTTAATGCTTACGGTCCTACTGAGTCTACTGTTTGTGCAACCGCAACTCAAATTAATCCTAGTACTCAGAAAATTACCATAGGTCGTCCCATAGCCAACACCCAAATCTACATCTTAGATTCAAACCTCCAACCACTACCCATCGGTGTACCCGGAGAATTATACATTGGTGGTCACAGCTTAGCTAGAGGTTACCTCAACCAACCAGAATTAACTTCAGACAAATTCATCCCTAGCCCCTTTGATAAATCAAAATTATATAAAACAGGTGATTTAGCTCGTTACTTAACCGATGGGAATATCGAATTTCTTGGTCGTATTGATAACCAAGTAAAAATACGTGGTTTCCGCATTGAATTGGGAGAAATCGAAGCAGTTCTGAGTAGGCATCCTCAAGTTAATCAAGCTGTTGTCATTACCACAGAAGAAAATATCGGTAATAAAAGGCTAGTAGCTTATGTAGTTGCAAACTCGTCTTTCACAACTCAACAACTACGTGAATACCTCAAAGCACAACTCTCAGACTACATGGTACCCAGTGCCTTTGTCACTTTAGATAGCCTACCATTAATACCCAATGGTAAAATTGACCGTAAAGCATTACCTGTACCCGAAACTGAAAAAAATACTGAATATATAGCACCAGGTACACAACGTGAAAAAATACTAGCCAATATCTTTGCTCAAGTATTGAATGTAGAAAATATCGGAATTGACGATAACTTTTTTGATTTGGGAGGACATTCCCTACTCGCAACCCAATTAATTTCCAGAGTAAAATCAGCTTTTTCTGTAGAAATACCTCTAAGAATATTATTTGAATCCCCTACAGTTAGCCAACTAGATCACACATTAAATCAACTAGGTAATACAAAAACCCTTCCTTCAATTCAACCAAGAAGCCACCATCAGGAATTACCATTATCCTGGGCACAACAGCGACTATGGTTTCTCAACGAACTGGAAGGGAAAAGTGCGACTTACAATATTTCAACAGCAGTCCGCATTAGTGGTAATTTAGATATTAATGCTTTACAAAAAACTTTATCATCAATAGT